>CABTZF010000004.1 GCA_902489255.1 uncultured Peptoniphilus sp.
AAAAATCTTATTAAAAATTTAATGGAGCTCAATAATAGACTTAGGAAGTGTCTAAATTATTGAACTCCATATGCATTGTTTTTTCATAAGTTTAGTTTGATTTAGTGTTGCAATATTATTTGCAATTTATCTTAGTCAAAACTTTCTTCTCTTTTCTTTCTACTTTCACTCCAAAGTTCATTTGCCTTTTTATTCCAAGCCATTGCATAAGGTGTGGTTTTAATTTGTAATTCTTCTGCACTTTCAGGTGCAATCATATCAGTGTTTTTCGCACCAGATTCATTTACAATCTTAGTAAGTCTTCCAGGGTTTTCCAACATAGGACATGGCTTTAACAAGTTTTTGTTAAAAGGTTGGTTGTCGTGGAAGCCCATAAATAATGGACTCATTAGACATTCCTTAATAGTTTTTTCTCTAATATTTGAATCAGAATAGTGAATGAATACACATGGTTCCATGTCGCCAAGAGAATTGATGTGGAAATAATTTTTGCCACCAGCAATGCAACCATTTATAAATTCACCATCATTTTGAAAATCAATAGTAAAAATATTTTGAGGATATTCAGCAGATCTTATCTCTCTAACCTTGTGGTAGACATGCTCTCTTTCGTCTGGAGAAAGAAGTAGGCTTACATCTGCATCCTTTCCAACCGGCATATAGTGGAAGAACCAAGCAAGCTTGCATCCATGATCCACAAGCATTTTTATAAAATTATCATCAGTTACATATTTATAATTTTGACTTGTATAGCAAATAGAAGCACCGTATAAAAGTTTGTGCTCTTTCATTAAATCCATTGCCTTCATAACCTTTTGGAAAACTCCGTCTCCTCTTCTAAGGTCTGTGGATTCTTCTGTCCCTTCAATACTAAGGGCTAAGGAAATATTTCCCGCTTCCTTGACTTCTTCGCAAAATTTATCGTCTATTAAAGTTCCATTTGTAAAGACATGAAAAGCACTGTCATTAAATTCTTTTGCAAGTCTTATTATATCATCTTTTCTAACTAGAGGTTCACCGCCAGTTAAAATAAAGAAATAAGTTCCAAGTTCATTACCTTGTCTAACAATACTTGTCATTTCTTCATAAGTTAAATTATTTTTGTGACCATATTCGGCAGCCCAGCAACCAGTACACTTTAAGTTGCAAGCAGAAGTTGGATCAAATAGAATTACCCAAGGAATATTGCACTTGTATTCCTTCTGCAATTTATTTCTGAGAGCATTCCCCTTATAAGCTGCATTATAGCCAATAGCTCTAACTGTAGTCTTGACTATATTTTCATCAATTTCATTTACAATATCAGTTCCAAAAGAAACCCATTTAGAGTTTGAATCATTAAGCTCATTTCGAATTCTTTCCAAACCATTTTTACCACTATTGACTTCACTTGATTCAGGCAACAAGTACTCATCAAAGATATCAACTATCTCTATCATTCCCTTTTGAGGATCTTTTTTTAATCTTTTGTAGGCGAGATTAACAGCCGCTGAGAAAACTTTTTCGTTTGCTTTTTCTTTTAATGCAGTATTCATTTTTAACCCTCCGTAATTTTAAAAAATTAAGCTTTTAATGATTTTTAATTAATTATATTTTTCTTTTACTTATATTTATTTTTATAAATAATTTTGTCTTAATTATGATTCAAAAATAATTTGCATTTTTTTGAACATTGTTCAGTTTTCTTTATTTATATTTTACTACAAAAAACAAAAAATTTAAAGACTTTTCTAAAATTTATATCTAATAAATGAATATTGTGTCATTTTTGTATTATCTATTTTTTTAATTTATCTAAATTAAAACAATAAGTTAGCTGCCTTTGAATACTAAAGTAACTCAAGTGATATGACTTTCCTATATAGAGAAATTTTTCTTCAGATAGGAAAAAATTTCGTATTAAATTTAAATTAAAAGTTTGGCATAGACTTTTCTCTCTTACAGATTATGCTCAGCATGGCAAAGAAAAAGTAATGAAAAATCTAATGGATTGTTAAGAGAATATATCCTAAAAAAATAGATTTAGCAGAAATATCTATAAAAATCTTATTAAAAATTTAATGGAGCTCAATAATAGACCTAGAAAGTGTCTAAATTATCGAACTCCATTTTAATTGTTTTTTCATGAACTTAGTTTAATTTAGTGTTGCAATATTATTTGCAATTTATCAAACAAAAAAAGGGAATATAAAATTCCCTAATTAAAATTATATAATCTATTTAGCTTTATTGAATCTTTCTTCAGCTATATCCCAATTTACAACTTTCCACCATTCTTTTAAATAGTCAGCTCTCTTATTTTGGTACCTTAAATAATAGGCATGTTCCCATACATCATTAGCAATAATAACGCTATAGCCTTGAGATACCGGACAATCTTGGTTTGCATTTGACATTACTTCAACTTTTCCATCTTTGGCTACAAGACTTACCCAACCTGAACCGAATCTTCCGGCTCCTTGCTTTTCAAATTCATTTTTAAATTCATCAAAAGAACCGAACTTTTCTTCGATAGCTTTCTTTAAATTTCCAACAGGTTCCTTTGAACCTCCCGGAGTCATTGTTTCCCAGAAAAGACTATGATTATAGTGACCTCCGCCATTGTTAATAACAGCTGTCCTAATATTTTCAGGAATTTTATCAAGATTTCTTAAAATGCCTTCAAGATCTTCTACACTTTCCTTGTCTAATTCTGTTCCTTTTACTGCCTTATTTAAATTATTTACATAAGTTTGATGGTGTTTGTCATGGTGAAACTTCATGGTTTCTTCATCAATTACTTCTTCCAATGCATCATAAGCATATTTTAATTCGTCTAGTTTAAATGCCATAGTATTCTCCTTTTTTGTTTAATTTTCATAAATTATAATATCTATTAAATTTTCCTACAAGATTAATATACCCGATAAGTGTATTTTAAAACTACTTATTCTTTATTTCTCATTTTTTCCCTATAACCATCCATAACTTCCGAGAAAATTTCGGAACTTGATTGGGGTGTATAAGTTATTGCATTGGCTCCCGCTTCAATTGTTTGCAAAATATGTTCATCCTTGTGTCCTCCGGTTGCAATAATCGGGTATTCATCTCCCACAATTTTTCTACAAAGTTTTATTAATTCAGGTGTCCTTTTTCCTCCCGCAACATTTAATACTCTCGCTCCTGCTTTTACCTTTCCTTCTATATCATCTTTTAAACTCAAAACTGTCGCTATTACGGGTACATCTAATACTTCGCTTATTTCTTTTATTGTTTCATTAGACATAGGTGCATTAACAACTACGCCCTTTGCTCCCAAAAGTTCGGCCTGCATACCAATGTTTAAAGACCTATATCCATTTGTTACCGCACCTCCGATTCCAACAAAAACCGGAACTGAGGCAACCTCACAAATAGCATTAATTATCTTTAGCTCAGGAGTAAAAGGATAAACTGCCATTATAGCTTGAGCATTTGTATTGCATATAATTGGAATATCGTTGGAAAATAATAGGGACTTAACTCTTTTGCCCATAAAATTTATGCCACTAGCTCTATATATGGCTTCAGGAACTAATACTTGTCTTTTCCTTAAATTCGTTTCAATTTTAGGTATAAATTTTTCTTTTTTTATTGAATTGTCCATCTTAACACCTCTCTTATTATTTTATGATATTTTTATAATTTTTGGCAAGAATTTTTAATACTTTAATTTTTTACAAATATATAATTAAACTTTTACAATCTATGAGTATATTTAAAATGAAAATATTATATTGAAAAGGAGTAATATATGAAATCTTTTAAGAAAGTTTGCTTAACATTTTTAGCAGTATCTACATTAATACCGACTTTAACTTTTGCAGATACAGCTGATAAATATGGCAGTGCAAAAAATGTAATAATGATGATACCGGACGGCTATTCAATTGAAATTGAAACCGCAACAAGATGGACAACAAATGAAAAGAAATTGGAACTTGATGACATGGTAACAGGTCTTGTTCGTGTAAATAATGCAAATACGCCAATAGCCGATTCAGCTCCTGCCGCCTCTGCAATGGCAACAGGATTAAAAACTGAAACACCTTTTATTTCTTGTTATCCTACAAAAGATGGTATGCCCGGTTTTGATAATTTTGATAAAAGCAAAGCAAAAATGCCGCTTGCTACTATCCTTGAAGGAGCAAAAAGAAGTGGAAGGTCAACAGGTATTGTCTCAACTTCTAACGTACAACATGCAACCCCGGCTGCATACTCATCACATTTTCCAAACAGAAATGAATATGAAATTTTAGGTGAACAACAAGTTTATCAAGATATGGACGTTGTTATGGGTGCCGGCAGCAAATACTTAGAAGCGGCGAAGAGAAAAGATAAGGAAGATTTAGTGGGAGTAATAAAATCTCTAGGTTATGATTATATTACAAATAAAGATCAAATGGACAAGTCAACTTCTAATAAAATCTGGGGAATGTTTGCTGAAAAATCAATGAATTATGACATTGATAGAGATCCAAATGTAGAACCGTCTTTGTCTGAAATGACTACAAAAGCCCTTAATATTTTGTCCCAAAACAAAAAAGGATTTTTCTTAATGGTTGAAGGTTCAGAAATTGACTGGGGTGCTCATGCAAATGATCCTGTTGCCGCTGTTAGAGATGCTATGGCTTTTGATAAAGCAGTTGCAGTTGCTAAAGATTTTGTTAAAAATAACCCTGACACAGTTCTTGTTGTAGCTGCCGACCACGGAACCGGCGGAATGACTTTCGGTTCAACAGGAATTAATAGCGGTTACGATAAAACCCCTCTTGAAAAATTCACAACTCTTATTGCAAACGCAAAAATGACAGGACAAAAATTTGCAGAAAAACTTGATGCAAACAGGTCAAACATCAAGGCTCTTATGGAAGAAGCCTATGGCATTACCGATTTAACCAATGATGAAGAAAATCTTATCAAAACGGCAGATGAAAAAGACTTACAAACAGCTGTAGGTAAAGTAATTTCTGACAGATCATTTATCGGATGGACTACTAGGGGTCATGTGGCTGGAGATATTGCACTTCATTCTATGGTTAATGGCAATAATGTTAAAAAATTGCAAGGAATTATTTTTAACAACGAAATAGGTAAATACATGGAAGATGTTATGGACCTTGACCTGGGCAAGCTAACTAATGAACTTTATGTATCTGCCAGAGAAGCTTTTAATAAAAAGGAAGCTAAGGTTGAATATACTAAGGTTTCTGAAGACAACTTTGAACTGAAAATTACTAAGGGCTCAGATGTTTTAGTAATTCCTATGAATAAGAATTATGGAAGTCTAAATGGAAATAAAGTTGAGCTTGGCGGACTTTCCATTAATACCGGTAATAAAGTATATGTTCCGCAAAAAGCAGTAGATTTAATAAAATAATAATTACAAGACCTCTTAATAATATATAAGGTCAGCTTGAGTTTGATAAAAACTTTAACTGGCAAAAAGGCTATGAATTTTTTATTCATAGCCTTTCTATATTTAAAATATTGTAACCGCTGAAAAATTTTTAATGTGTAAGTATAAAAAGTCTACCACAAAATTTAAGAACATAATGGGGAAGAAAATCATAGGTTTAATTGTGTACATTAAAAAATTATATTACTTTCAAATCTGAATTTCTTATAAGTTCTGATAATTTAATTATATAGCCTTTACATTTTTATAAAATCTATTTTTAGAATATATAAATTTCCCTGTTAAATTTTAGTAGGTTACATTTTCTTATAGTTCTTTTTACTTCCTAGCTAATAATATCATTATATTTTAGATTTTTTGCAAAAACTCTCTTAACCAAAGAATCCAAAACTATTAACTTTTTCTTTTTCTTCCTGGCTTCATTTACAAACATATCTATCATTTGGAGCATCAATTCTTTTTCATTTGTTGCTGCTTCTACGTAAGTATCTTCAATTATCCATACATCTCCTGTGGGGGAGAAGTCTATGTAGCCAATTTCTTCAAAACCAACATACACGGAAAAACGGTTTTTGTATTCTTCAAATTTATATTTCAGCATTATTATTCCTCCCTCCTCATCAGTAGTATTACCCAAGTTTTCATAATTTTAATTAGACATTTGTAAACTATATAAGAAAAGTAAATAATAATATTTTATAGGAATAATAATGAAAATTTATTATTAAGATTTATTAAATTTTATATACGTACAACATCAGCCCCTAAACTCTGAAATTGTTCTACAATATTTTCATAACCCCTGTCAATATGATGTATTTCAGAAATTTGAGTTTCTCCTTCAGCTACAAGACCAACAAGAATAAGGGCTGCACCCGCTCTTAAATCAGTGGCATTAACTTTTGAACCGTATAATTTTGTTTTTCCCAAAATTATTGCTTCTCTATCGACAACTTTTATTTTTGCCCCCATTTTTTTAAATTCTTCAGCATGCATAAACCTATTTTCAAAAACTGTTTCTATTATTGAAGATTGTCCTTGTGCCTGAGTAAGCATTGCCATAAATTGAGCCTGCATATCTGTCGGAAATCCGGGATGAGGTAAGGTTTTAATTTCTATGGGCCTAATGTTATCTTTTCCTATTACTCTTACCTTATCTCCTTTCACAATAACTTCTGCTCCGGCTTCTTCAAGCTTTGCAAATATTGGCTTCATGTGATTAGGAATAACATTTTCAAGAATAACGTCCCCTTTTGTAATTGCCGGTGCAATCATAAAAGTTCCTGCAACTATTCTATCGGGAATAATTTGATGGAAACATCCCTTTAATTTTTCTGTACCCTTGATTTTAATTGTTGATGTTCCGGCTCCCAAAATTTTTGCTCCCATTTTATTTAAAAAGTTTGCTAAGTCAACAATTTCAGGTTCTTTTGCACAATTTTCCATTATAGTTTCACCTTCTGCTAATGAAGCTGCCATCATTATATTTTCAGTTGCTCCCACCGATGGAAAATCCAAATATATTTTATTTCCTAGAAGTTTTTTTGCCTTGGCGGAAATATTTCCATGAGTCATTTCAATTTCTGCTCCCAAGGCCCTAAATCCCTTTAAGTGTAAATCTATAGGTCTTGATCCTATTGCACAACCTCCGGGCAAAGAGTTTACTGCAATCCCCAGCCTTGCAAGCAAAGGACCCATAACTAAAAATGATGCCCTCATTTTACTCATAAGTTCATAGTTAGTTTTGTAATTTGTAAGATTACTTGAATTAATTACTAAAAGATTTCCATCATATTTAACCTTTACTCCAAGTTCTTTTAATACTTCAAGCATAATTTCAACATCTTTTAGTTTCGGCACATCTTCCAAAATTATATCTTCCGTCCCTAAAAGACTGGCCGCCAAAATTGGTAAAGCAGCATTTTTTGAACCGCCTATTCTGATTGTTCCATTTAAGGAACCTGCGGGTCTAACAATTATTTTTTCCATTGCTCCTCCAAATTATTTTATATTTTAATTATATCATAAAAAATTACGCAAAAAATTCCACCTACTAAGAAATCAAAAATTATGTTAATATTATTGACAGGAGGAAGAGATGAGAGATTTTATAGGAGAAAATTTTAAAACCATAACTGCTTCACCTTTTGCAGCTGATTATAGGAAAATATATAGTGATTTAATTGATTTTGGAGTTGGCGACCCAGATATAGCAACTGATAACGGAATAATTCAATATGCCTATAAGTCGGCTATTAATGGTCAAACTCACTATACTGACCCTTATGGGACTTCTGATTTTAGAAAAGCTTATGTTGATTTCTATAAAGAAGAATATGCTATTGATATAGGAACTGAAAATGTATTATCAACTATGTCCGGTACTGAAGCCCTGGCAATAATTTTTCAAGGCTTAATAGACAAAGGAGATGAAGTTATAATACCTTCTCCATATTTTAGTCCCTACAAAGACCAGTTAGAACTTGCAGGCGGCAAGGCTGTCTTTTTAAAAACAGTTTTGAAAAATAATTTTACTTTTGATATAAATTCCTTAAAATCTTTAATTACCAATAAAACAAAGGCTATCTTAATAAATACGCCTAATAATCCAACAGGTGCATGTTATACAAAAGAACTTTTAAAAGAGATTTACCAAACAGCAGTTAAAAATGATTTACTTGTAATTTGTGATGATATTTATACTAATTATTCATATTACGATGATTTTTATCCCATGCTTAAGCTGGATGGGGATTTAAAAAATGTAATTACCATAAATTCATTATCAAAAGACTTTGTTATGACCGGTCTAAGATTGGGAGCAATAATTGCCAACAAAAAATTTATAGATGTGTTTGAATATATTCATGAAAATATTGTCTATTGCTTACCGTCCATAACTCAAGCTATGGCAGTTTATGCTTTAAAAAATAGAAAAAGAATTTGCCCTCCGCTTAAACATGAATATGAAAAAAGAATGAATTTAACCTACAATAGACTGAAGGCTTTAAAAAATGTTGAAGTTGTTAAGCCCCAAGGAACTTTTTACCTTTTCCCAAAAATAAATTCAGAAATATATTCTACAGAAGAAATTGTTGATAAAATTTTAAAAGAAGCTCATGTAAGAGTCTTAAATGGAAATATTTTCGGACCGGGTGGTCAGGGACATGTAAGAATAGCTGTTACAGTAAAGGAAGACAAGATAAATGAAGCTTTTGACAGGTTGATGAGAATGGATATTTTTAATTAAAATATAAATGCCGGGCAGTTTTTTTATTTTTAAACACCCGGCTTTTTTTAACATATTTAAAACTAATAAAAATTATAAGCTTCAAGAGACTTCCTACAAGGTAAAATCACTATTTATAAAAATATCTATGGAAAAAATCCTATGATTTTTAAATCGAAAAATTCTAAGTAAAATTCTATTTTCTGAGAGTAAGCTCATCTCATGATTTAGGAAATTCGAGATTTAGAAATCATGAGTTTTTGTAAGGAAATATTAGTATATTAAGGTTATCTGCCTTCTTATGAAAACTTTAATTTTTAATTTTTTTACTATCTTTCAAACTTGCAATTATTGTAAAAATTAAAGTAACGGTCAATACCGGCACAAGCCATTCAAATCCATAATTTTTCAACGGTAATTTGCTTATTATTTTACTTGGTCCATTAAAAATTCCAAATACCATATTTAACGACTGGGTAAGTGATATTAAAAAAGTCGTTGCAACTGCACTGATATAACTAATATCATATTTTATATATTTATCAAAAGCGCTCATAACTATCAGAACAATTATAACGGGATAAATAGTTGATAAAACTGGTCCCGCCAAATTAATAAGCCCTTCTACACCAAGTAGAGATAAAATTATGGAAATAAACACTGATACCATTACTACATATTTATATTTTAATTTTCCACCGGAAATGGATTCAAAAAAATTGCCGCAGGTTGCCGTCAAACCAACTGAAGTAGTTAAACATGCAAGAGATACTCCTATTCCCATAACAATTTTTCCTATATTTCCGAAAAGACTTTCAACAGACCCTATTAAGATTGCCACTCTTTCTGTATCAGCCGTAAAATTTGATGATGCCCTTGCACCAATATAAGTTAAACCCCCATAAACAAAAGCCAAGAGTAAAAAACAAACTATTCCGACGCCATACATTATTTTCATTTGGTCACTTTTATTTTTATAGCCTCTTCTTATAATATCCGGCATAACAATTCCTGCCATTAGGGCAGAGCCCAAGGCATCCATTGTTTGATAGCCCTCTGTAAACCCCTTTAAAAAAAAGTTGTTATCAGGAATTTCTCTTATAGGACCTATCGGATTTATAATACATTTTATTATTATTGTTGCCAAAACTATTAATAAACCTGGGGTTAAAATATTTCCAACATAAGATATAACTTCACTTTCATTAAAAACAAATAAAGTTGTCAGACCGAAAAAAACTAATGAAGTCAGCCATAAGGGAGAATTTGGAAAAATTTGTTTAACTGCTATATCATAAGTTGTTGCAGCTGTCCGCGGAACACAAAATAATGGTCCGATTGATAATATTGCAATGGCACCCAAAACTTTTGCAAAATTTGGCGAAACTCTTTTTCCTAAATCTTCAGCTTTGCCCCCAAGATTGGCTGTAACTATTACTCCTAATACAGGCAATACAGGATCTGTGAGTAAAAAACCTATCATTGTTTTTATATAATTGCTCCCTGCACTAACGCCTAAATATGGTGGAAATATTAAATTCCCTGCCCCAAAAAAAATTGCAAATAGGGCAAAACCAACCGTTATAATATCTCTAAACTTCTTATTTATGACTATCACCCTCTCCTATTTAACTTTTTATCATGATTTAATATTATATAATAAATTTTTTTAAAAACCAATTAAGTCTTAAAATCTGATATTAAGGGTCATGATTAAAAATTTATATTACTAAACAATTCCCTATAAAAATATATATTAATAAATTATTTTCCTGCTATCTTTACTTGTTTTCCACAACTATTAAAATTTCCCCGTTTCCATATTTTTCTTCAACAACTTGCCCGGTTTTTAAAAGTTTTTCCAAACTTTCTCTTGAAAATAAAATTAATACATCTTCACGCAGGACATTATTATAGGTTTTTATAAAGTCAACTATCATAGAATCATCAATATTTCTTTTTTCCATAATCATTTCTTCGTCTAAAAAAGCACTTAAATCTTTATAATTTTTATAACCTAATATATATTTTTTTGTTTCTTCTACCAAAAAGGCCGGTGGCTGCTTTATCCTATAATCAAAAGCTTTCACCCTATC
Organism: uncultured Peptoniphilus sp.; assembly: GCA_902489255.1. Taxonomy (GTDB): domain Bacteria; phylum Bacillota; class Clostridia; order Tissierellales; family Peptoniphilaceae; genus Peptoniphilus_A. Next base: position 10,763 of record CABTZF010000004.1, read on the forward strand.
TTCTAAAAAAATTTCAGAAATAAATTCAAGTTCATCACAAAAATCTTGGAAATCTATTTCAAGTTCTTTTAATATTATTTTTTGGACATTTATTTCATATACATTTTTCTCTTTTAAAATCATATATTCTTTCAGTCTTCTCATATATTCATTGCTTTTTTCATAAGCAATTTCTCTTACTGCACAATAATATTTGTCAAGTGTGAATGAAGATTTGATTTCATTTGTAAAAAGTTTTGGAATTTCTTTAAAATGTGGGAATTTTGTTATCGTGGAAGCTGCTCTATACATGTCAAAAATTATTTTATTCCCTAAGTCTGCCGAATTTAATTCAGAAAAATTTTTTGGCAAGAAATTTTCATAGTTTTCTACCAAACCAACCATGATGTAGTCATAAGAAAAATCTTTATATGTAAAATCAATTGCCCTTAACGTGCCCTCCAATCCCCAAGACCAAGGATCTAAAACATCAGAAAAAACTTTAAGTTTCATATTTCACCTCAAAATATTTATTACAATCACTATTTGTAATTATAACATAAGACAATTTTTTTATTTATAAGAAGTTTTCCTTTATAAAAATTGAAAAAATAACGAAATGTAAAACTTTTCCACAATATATAGTTTTTTATTTTTTTATATACACAATATATAGAATATGTAGTATAATGTTTAAAGAAAAGGAGGCAATCATGTTAACGGTAATTAAAAGAAATGGAACTGAAGTTCCTTTTAATAAAGATAAAATAACAATAGCTATTGAAAAAGCAATGAACTCCACAACAGGAGTTTATGTTGAAAATCAAGCGGCAGAAATTGCGCAGGAAATCGAAGATTTTGCAAAAACTAAAGAAATTCCACTATCAATATATGATATAGAAGAAAAGGTATATTATAAATTATTGGATTATGATAATCCGGCAACAGCAAGATCTTATGAATCATATAAGTCCGTTCAACAATTTAAGCGTGAACAAAATACAACAGATAATGAAATTCTTGGTCTATTAAACGAAACCAATATAGATGTAATGGACGAAAACTCTAATAAAAATGCAATTATTGCTTCAACTCAAAGGGATCTTATAGCTGGTGAGGTATCAAAAGATATAGCCAAGAGAAAAATGATTCCCCTAGATCTTGTAGAAGCTCATGAATCAGGAGCAATTCATATTCATGATATGGACTATATCATTCAGCCGATTTTTAATTGTTGCCTTGTAAACATGAAAGATATGCTTGATAATGGAACAGTTGTAAATGGAAAGATGATAGAAACTCCAAAGTCCTTTCAAGTTGCCTGCAATGTAATGACTCAAATTATTGCACAAATAGCATCTAATCAATACGGCGGTCAATCAATAGATATTTCTTGTCTGGGTAAATATTTGAAAAGATCTTTTGATAAAAATTTGAATTTATCTATAGAAACTCTTGGCGATGTTGATATGGCTGAAAAAATGGCAAAAAAAATGACCCAAAAAGATTTGGAAAGTGGAATTCAAACTATTCAATACCAAATAAACACCTTAATGACTTCTAACGGTCAGGCACCTTTTGTAACTTTATTTATGCACCTTAAAGATGATGACCCCTATGAAAATGAAGTTGCCCTTATAATAGAAGAAATATTAAAGCAAAGAATCAAGGGTATAAAAAATGATGCAGGGGTTTATGTAACTCCGGCCTTCCCAAAACTAATTTATGTACTTGATGAAAATAATGTTCATAAGGATTCAAAATACTATTATTTAACAAGCTTGGCTATTCGATGCACGGCAAAGAGAATGTACCCCGACTATATTTCAGCCAAAAAAATGGCAGGAAATTATGAGGGAAATGTATTTTCACCAATGGGATGCAGGGCATTTCTGCCGGCCTATAAGGATAAACATAATAAATATAAATTTGAAGGTCGTTTTAACATGGGCGCATGCACAATAAATCTACCACAAATAGGAATTCTTGCAGGTGGAGATGAAAATAAATTCTTTGAAATTCTAAATAAGAGATTAGATCTTGTTAAGAGAGTTGGATTAATTAGATATGAACATCTAAAAAAAGTTACCAGCGACTCCTCACCTATCCATTGGCAACATGGTGCAATCGCCAGACTCGGAAAACATGAAAGTATTGCTCCCCTGTTATTAAATGGTTATTCAACAGTTTCCCTGGGATATATAGGTATTTATGAAGCAACATATTTAACTAAGGGAGTAAGCCATACTGATCCAAAAGGCTATGCCTTTGCCATGAGAATAATGGATACTCTAAATGCTGCTACAAAAAAATGGACTCAAGAATACGGCATTAAATTTACCCTGTATGCTACTCCTGCTGAATCTTTAACTCACAGATTCAATTCAATTGACAGAAAAAGATTCGGCATAATTGAAAATGTAACAGATAAGGGATATTATACAAACTCATTCCATGTAGATGTAAGAGAAAATATTTCAGCATTCGAAAAATTTTCTTTTGAATCTAAGTTCCAAGACAAATCTTCAGGCGGATGTATTTCCTATGTAGAAATTCCTAATATGGAACATAATCTTGAAGCTTTAGAAACAATAGTAAGATATATTTATGATAATATTCAATATGCAGAATTTAATACTAAATCTGACTACTGTTCAGAATGTGGTTTTGATGGTGAAATAAAAGTTAATGACGATGGCGTTTGGGAATGTCCACAATGTGGTAATACTGACCGTGCAACCTTAAGTGTAGTGAGAAGAACTTGCGGCTATTTGGGTGAAAACTTCTGGAATGAAGGAAGAACCAAAGAAATTAAAGACAGAGTATTGCATATTTAATGAGATACGGACAAATAAGAAAGTATGATGTTGCAAACGGACCCGGTATAAGATGTTCTTTCTTTGTAACCGGCTGCAGGCACAAGTGTCCTGAATGTTTTAACCAAGAATATCAAGACTTCAACTACGGAAAAATTTGGACAGAAGAAGAAACAGCTACTATTATTAATTATTTAAAACTAAATGAGGTCGAAGGGCTTACTATATTAGGTGGTGAACCCTTCCAAAATACTTCAGACTTAATAAATATTGTAGAAAAAATCAGAGAAGAAAGTCAAAAAAATATTTGGATCTATTCCGGTTATACCTATGAACAAATCCTTGCTGACCCCCTAAAGAAAAAACTTTTAAGCTTGTGTGATGTTTTGGTAGATGGATTATTTATAAATAATCTAAAAAATTTAAGGTTGAAATTTCGCGGATCTTCTAATCAAAGAATAATAGATGTAAAAAAATCTTTACAGGAAAACAGGGTACTTACAATAAACAAATTTATGAAATAAAAACCTGGGATGAGAATATCTTTACTCATATAAGTATGGATATTCTCATCTCAGGTCTTATTTTTTTAGAAAAATTTTATAATAATTTTAGGGCTATCTCAATATTTTCTTTAGCCTTTTTTTTCATTTTATCAGTATTTTTTTCTAAAACTATTTTTCTTTCATCTATATTATCAATAGCCTTAGCCACTTGTTTAATTAATTCTTGGGAGGTAAAATTTTCAACATTTACATATTCTACGATTCCCAGTTCATTAATCATTGCTTTAACTTTTGGGTCATAAATTAAACCGACCATTGGTAAATTTGCACCTGAAGCATATATTAAAGAATGTAGTCGCATAGCTAAAAGTACTTTCAATAGACCAAAAATTCCCATTAGTTCTTCTGCATTATATGTTTTTGTAATAGTTTTAATCTTATCCTTATGCTTACAAAGTTTTGCAATTTCCATTGAATAGATATGATCTTTGGGCAGATGAAATGGAACGAATAAAACATCCCAACCCATTTCTGCCAATTCATCACAAGCTTTTGCCAGTTTTTCTTTTAAATCCGGTGCCTTTTTCCATTCTCTAATACATATTCCAATAGTTTTATCTCCAACTTTTAAATTTTCTTCAGCTAAAAGTCTTATTGCAACTTCTTTTGATATGGGCTTTAATGAAAATACCGGGTCAGCAGTGACTTTTATATTTTTATTTTTAATTTTTAAATCCCTAACAAATTCATAGGAAAATTTATCCCTTAAACTAATAAAGTCTACTTTCTCTAAAATAATTTTAGTTATAAATCTGTTAAAGCCCTTGTCAATGGGACCAATTCCATTTGCATAGACATAAACTTTTTTTCTAAAAATCTTTGCTAAAAATATTAAAAATAAATAATACATTAAGGATCTGGTAGAAGTTATATCCTGTAAAAGGGACCCTCCTCCTGATATAAAAAGATCTGTCTCTTTTAGGCTTTTCATTATCTCATGAATATTAAATCTATCAGCAGCCTGTATTCCATAAGTTTTTTCTGTTTTTACCGGATTTTTGGAAAGTGCTTTAATTTCAATATGAGTGTTAAATTTTCTGAAATCGTCTACCATGGCTTTTAAAATAGCATCATCTCCGGAATTGTCAAAACCAAAGTAACCTGAAAGAAGTACTTTTTTCATATAACCTCATCGCTCACCAATAAATTATTTTCTCTTAATTCTTCCTTGTTTGAATTTTTTGACAACCTGATAAGACATATAATCAGCCCAACAAGTATCCAAAAAGTAAATATTATCCTAGGCATATATAGAATATGTTCAGTCATTCCATTTGCAAGTATACCAAAAAGAGAAGCCATTGCTCCCGCTCCTAAATATTTAATATATTTATCTGAACTTTTAGTCAAATAACAAAGTCCATTTTTTATTAAGCTAAATATTAGAATCAAAAATACTAAAAGTCCTATTATCCCACCTTCCGCAAAAATTTCCAAAAAGGTATTGTGGGCATGGTAAATAGGCATTGTTCTAATATAAGTTTCATAAACCTGTTTAAAGGGAATATATCCGAAGCCAACTCCGTTAATAAAGTTATCCTTAATAATATTAGCTGTAATTTGATATATTTTTGTCCTATATAAAATAGATGAATCTACGTTTGACCCAATTGATATAAATCTTTGCAAAATAGACTTAGGTAAAAATGGTACAGCTATAAGAACTATTGGAATAGCTAAAACTAAAAGTCTTTTATCAACTATTAAAACAAATACAAAGGCTGCGACAAAAATTCCAAGCCAACCGCCTCTTGACATTGTCATAAGAAGGGCTAAAAGTAAAACACCCACCCCTATTATAAAGGTCAACTTTTTTTTCATTGACTTGGTGTACCACATTGTTCCAACTGCCAAAGGTGTTAACATAACCAAATATTCTGCAAAAATATTGGGATTTGTAAAAACAGAATATATTCTTACTGCTATGTCTTGAGAATTTTCAACATCTGTCCATTCAGGTCTCATAACTACGCCTGTAAAAATTTGTCTTACTCCTACCAGGGCTGCAAATAAAGAAGAGAGCATTAAAAATGAAACAAATACATTAATATCTTCTTTTTTATTTAGAGAATTTACCATGGCAAATACAAAAGAAATTCCTGCACAGTTTAAAGCCAAGTCCCTAATTGAACCCATCACATTAACTGACGTAAAGGTATTAATTATGGCATAGATAAGAAAAAACCCTATGGGTAAACCTAAAATATCAACCGAAAAATCTTTTTCCCCTAAAATTATTTGCCTTATAAATACCATAAAACCCATTGCTAAAAACCCTAAAAGCCCAAGCATATCAGGTAAAAATGGATAGGCAAAAGCCATAAGACAAAGCCCTGTTTTTATATCATAAAATACAAAAAATATTCCAACAAATAATAAAATTGTAGCCAAAAAAATTTTTGTTGATAAAAACAGGTAGGTCAATAAGACGATTAAACTCATAAAAATTATCAAAGGAAGTTTTTTTGCCCTTACCACCATTTTGAAACCTCCTTATCCAATTTAAAGAAATCGGCAAAATAAGAAACTATTATAGAATTTTTAATTATATCTACATACTTTCCTTTAAAAATTGAACCTATAAAGGAAATTAAAAATATTAAAAATGTAAGTTTAATGCTTTTTCCGGCAATTACCGACCCTATTAAAGTAAATAAACCGCAATAGAGTAAAAATGTAAATACAAAGCCTATGAGACTGTTAAAGTCTGTACATACAGTTTTTATTGGACTTATGACTAATGAATTTTTATTGACTCTTTCCAATATTTTTTTCAAAAAATTACAAAAAATATTTAGGGCATCAAAAAATCCTCTGTAAATCTTATAAACTAGAGTGTCGGCAAAAATATTTTTATTATTATCCAATAATTTTTTTAAATTTGCCTGCCTATAATAAACGGAAAAAATATTTAATTTTTTTAAAATCTTATGAAGATAACTGTAAGAGTAAATTTTACCCAAACCCTCACTTAACTTCACACATATTCCAACAACTATGGAACTATACATTTTATCACTCTACTTTTATATCCATAACAGTTGCAAAGCTTGCAATATTTTTATTCTTAACTCTCTGTTGATTGCCGATTCTTATTTGCTCTGTACCCACTTGATAAAAATCATCCGTTTCTTTAACATCACATGCAACTTCTACATGCACTACATACTTTTCCGGAACCTCTGCCAATACAAATTTATCCTTGTATTCTACTTCTTTTTTAAAAGGCTCATATGATACTTTATTAATTACCCCTAAATAAGTTCCCTTGTCATAATCATAAAGAGGGTCTCCTTCCTTTACTTTGGAAACTGTCGCCATTTTAACTTCTATTATATCCATATATATTGTGCCTTTTCTAGTTGCCGCATTTGTTAATGACGGAGTCTTAGCAATTCTTTTTGCTCCAAATATAACTCCTCCCAAAAGCATTAATATTACCAATAAGTCAATAATATTAATAAGTCCGAAGACTTTACCTTTCTTATCAATTATCTTCATTTCTTATAATCCTCCAATACCTTCTTATAGATTTCAAATTGAGTCTTCCCCATAGCCTTGTAAGAAAATTTTTCCTCAACAAGCTTATGGATGTTCATTCCCAATTCTTTTAATTTATCCTTATCATTATATAGGTCTAAAATTTTTCTGCTAAGTTTTTTATAATCATGGACATCAATTAAATATCCGCTTTCATCATCAATTATCAGCTTAGAAATTCCGCCGACATTTGTGCATATGCTTGGAACATCCATAAGGGCCGCCTCTAAAATTACATAAGGAAAAGACTCGGAAATGCTTGTCAATACATTTAAATCAATGGCATTAAAAAAAGAGTAATTATCTTTTACAAAGCCTAAAAAATATATATTCTTTTCAAAGCCCTTGCACTCTTTTAATAAATTTTCCCTTTCTTCTCCATCTCCGGCAATAAGAAATAAAATATCTGTATTTTCTTTTAATACTTCCTTTGCCGCCCTAATAAAACATTCATGATCTTTAACCTTATCAAGCCTTGCTGCAATCCCTACTATAAACTCTCCATTATAATAAATTTTGTATCTGTCAAGAAAAGTTTCTTTTGGAATATAGGCAAATTTTTTGTCATTCTCTATGCCATTGTAAAGAACATAAATTTTTTCTTTATCAAATTTTCTTTCCACCAGCATACTTTTAAAATTATCAGAAACTGTAATATAATAATCAAAAGATTTTAAGGCAAATTTATTTAATGTAGTAAAAACTAAGTTTTTATAAAAAGAATCCTTAAAATCCAATTTATAATCAGAATGAATTGTAGTTATAAAAGGTAAATTAATATGTTTTTTTAGAAACATAGCTATAAAATTTGCCCTTGCCCCGTGAGCGTGGACAATATCATATTTTTCCCTTTCAATCTCTTCTCTTAATTTTTTAACAACGGACATATCAGACCTGGATTTTTGAGGAAAGACTTTAATATCAAATCCCAAATCCTTAGCCTCATCATAAAAAGAATCTTTAATAAAGCATATTATTCTTGCATCTACAAGATTTTCTATACCCTTCATTAAAGAGAAAATATGAGTTTTAGCTCCGCCTGTATCTCCGCCGCTAATTAAATGGAGAACTTTTATCATAACTCTCCTCCTTACTCACTTAAGTATATAATAAAATCTTATTTATTTGTAGTCTTTTATTAAAAAAAGGTCCAATTTAATGGACCCATAAATACATATTCACTTTACTATACTAACTCTCATATCTATATCGGTTTCTTTTTCTTTAGCTTCAGGTTCTTCAACAATTCCTCCAAAAACCATTTGAGCCAAAATTTTATAATTATCCTCAAGACCAAACTTTTCCTTTACTCTATTATCTATTATGGGATTATAATGTTGTAATGAAGCTCCTATCCCCAACTCTCTTAAACCTTCCCAAATTGAAATTTGTAACATACCGTTGGCTTGCTCTGCCCAAGAAGAAATTCTATCTGCATAAGTTGGATATTTTTCTTGCTTAGATTTAACAACATTTTCATCAATTGAGAAAATTATAGTTCCATATCCATTTTTAAATGAATCAATTTTTTCTCTTTTAACCTTTCCATTAAATATATCAAAAATTGTATCCCAAAGTTCATCATGTCTTTTTCCTGTGAATATGGTAAGTCTTTGGCTCTTCATATTAAAAGCGTCCGGTACCAGTTCAGTTGTTTCTTTTATAAAATCTATAAGCTTTTCTTCCTTGACTGGTAAAGTCTTATTTATATTATAGTATGTTCTTCTATTTTTTAATATTTCTAATGTTTTCATCTAAATCCTCCTAAAGTTTTTTATTTATTTTTATCTATTAAAATTTTTATACCCAAAAATTCCTAAGATCAAAAATCAGTTTAATATTTAATAAAAAAAGCTTGCATTTTTTATTAATTAATGATTAAATATATTAGATAAAAATTTATAGGTGAAAATCAGTCCAAGAGTTGGACAAGTCATGACCCTTGGTTCATGATTTTTTTTTGAGCATTTTTAAAGGGAGGAATATATGCCTAAAAAATCTATTAAAAAAACTCTAGTTATAGGGTCAGGTCCGATTGTTATAGGTCAAGCTGCTGAATTTGATTATTCAGGTACTCAAGCTCTTGAAGCCTTAAGAAGTGAAGGTATTGAAACTGTCCTTATAAATTCTAATCCTGCAACTATTATGACTGATAAGGAAATGGCAGACAAAATTTATATTGAACCAATAACTGATGATTTTATCGAAAAAATTATAAAAAAAGAAAAACCTGACAGTTTGTTGGCTGCAATGGGCGGTCAAACCGGTCTTAATATGGCAATGAAACTTCACGAAGAAGGAATTCTGGATAAATATAATATAGAAATTATAGGAACTGATATTGAAGCCATAAAAAAAGGAGAAGACAGGGACATCTTTCGTCAAACAATGAAAAAAATAAAACAGCCCCTTGTTGAATCTGAAATAGTAAATACTATGGAAGAAGGTCGTAAAATGGCTAAAAAAATTGGCTTTCCCCTTGTTGTTCGTCCCGCCTATACCTTAGGAGGAACTGGAGGTGGCTTTGCCAATAATGAAGAAGAGTTGGAGGAAATATTAAAACACGGTCTTTCTCTTTCTCCTGTATCCCAAGTACTTTTAGAAAAATCAATTAAAGGCTACATGGAAATAGAATTTGAAGTTATTCGTGACGGGGCAGGTAATTCTCTTATTGTCTGTGATATGGAAAATGTTGATCCGGTAGGTGTTCATACAGGTGATTCTATAGTTGTTGCTCCCTGTCAAAGTCTTAATAAAGAAGTGCTCGATAAATTAAAAAAAGCCTCCATTGATATAGTCAATGAAGTGGGAGTTAAAGGAGCTTGCAATGTTCAACTGGCTCTTAATCCAAAAACTTATGATTATTTTGTAATTGAAATTAATCCCAGAGTATCACGTTCATCAGCTCTTGCATCTAAGGCCACAGGATATCCGATAGCAAAAGTTGCTACAAAAATTGCTACAGGTTTGAATCTTGATGAAATAAAAACTCCTGATGGCGGAAATTTGCTTAACTTTTCTCCTAAGCCTGATTATGTTGTTGTTAAATTTCCAAAATGGCCCTTTGATAAATTCAAATTTGCAAAAAGAAAATTAGGAACTAAAATGATGGCAACCGGAGAAGTTATGGCTATTGGAAGCTCATTTGAAGAAGCTTTGTTAAAGGGTGTCCGTTCACTTGAAATTAAAAAATATTCTTTAGAAAATGAATTTTCAAGCGAAAAAACCTTGGATGAATTAAAAACAAGGATAGAATTTGCCGATGATGAAAGAATTTTTGATATGGCTGAAATTTTACGCCGTGGTTATGATATTAAGGAAGTTGAAAAGGCGACAGGAATTGTTCCTTATTTTGTAGAAAAAATTAAATGGATTGTTGACCAGGAAGAAAAATTAAAGAAAATGTCTTTGGAAGATTTAGACGAAGTTTATTTAAGAGAACTTAAGGAACACGGTTTTGCAGATAAGGCTCTTGCAAAATTTCTAAAAACTACTGAAGATACTATTAGAGATTTAAGAAAAAAATTAAATATCCTTCCATCATATATAGCAGTAGATACCAGCCATTTTAGAGATAAGCCGTCTTACTATTATTCTTCATATAAAACTAAGGCTGATATAAGTACAAATGACAGCAAAAAAGTTGTTGTCCTCGGTGCAGGTCCAATAAGAATCGGCCAAGGAATTGAATTTGACTATGCTTCTGTCCATGCTATTAAATCATTAGAAAATTTGGGTCTAACTACAATAATAATTAATAATAATCCTGAAACTGTATCCACAGACTTTGATATATCGGACAAATTATATTTTGAGCCTGAAACAGAAGAAGATGTGCTTAATATTTTAGATATTGAGAAACCTTATGGAGTAATTTTGCAGTTTGGTGGACAAACGGCTATTAAATTAGCAGAATTTTTAGCTTCTAAAAATATTAATATCCTTGGAACAAACTTTGATAATATTGATAAGGCTGAAGATAGAGAAAGATTTGAAGACCTATTAAATTCTCTTGGCATAAATAGACCTAAGGGAGCAGGAGTTTGGTCCGTTGAAGAAGGGCTTAAAATTGCAAGAAAATTAAAATATCCTCTGCTTATCCGTCCCTCTTATGTCCTAGGCGGTCAAGGTATGGAAATAACCCACGATGAAAACCAATTAAGAAAATATTTGGAAGATGCCTTTGAAAGAGATAATAAAAATCCCGTTCTTATCGATAAATATTTACTGGGCAGAGAAATTGAAGTTGATGCAATTTGTGACGGAAAGGATGTATTAATCCCGGGAATTATGGAACACCTAGAAAGGGCCGGAGTTCATTCAGGGGATTCAATTTCAATTTATCCTTCTTATGATCTTAGCAAATCAAGTAAAGAAAAAATTTTAGATTATACAAGAAAAATTGCCAAAGGTTTAAAAGCTCTCGGTATGATAAATATTCAATTCATTGAATATAAGGATGATATTTATATTATTGAAGTTAACCCTAGGGCTTCAAGAACAGTTCCTTATATTTCTAAAGTTTCAGGAATTCCAATTGTTGATCTTGCTACTCGTGCCATTATGGGAGAAAAAATTATTGATATGGGCTATGGTAGCGGAATCTATAAGGAACCCAACCTATACGCAGTAAAGGTACCGGTCTTTTCAATGGCAAAACTTGCCAGAGTAGAAATTTCTCTTGGACCGGAAATGAAATCTACAGGTGAAGTTTTAGGAATTGGAAAAACTTTATCAGAAGCTCTTTACAAGGGATTTTTGGCAGCAGGCACCTCTATGGAAGATGACAATAAAAAAGTTCTTGCAACAATTAATGATAATGATAAAAAAGAATTCCTATCCACCGCAAAAATCATGAATAGTTTAGGCTATACTTTCTTAGCCACAGAAGGAACGGCGAAGCTCTTAAAAGACAATAATATACCTGTGGAAAAAGTAAACAGAATTGGTGAAGAAAAACCTAATATTCTTGATGTTATAGAAAATAATCAAGTAGACCTGGTTGTAAATACTCCAACAAAGGGTGGAGATTCAAGACGTGACGGCTTTAAAATAAGAAGAACTGCAATAGAATATGGTGTTGATATTGTTACAAGTCTTGATACCCTTCTAGCGAGAGTTACAGTTAAAAGTAAAGGCTATGAAGAAAATAAATTAAATATTTATGAACTTTCTGAATTGGGAAAATAATAAAATTTAATATACCTTTCATAAAATAAATATATAAGCTAAGAATCGGAACCTATAAATTCTATTCCTATCCGACTATTAATTAATATTAGTTTTAATTAACCTTAGATATTCAATCTATTTAAAAGATATAGAATGCAACAGTATAAAATAAAAACTATATTTTAATTAATATTTTCGTAAATAATCAACTTTAAAACCCCAAAGATTAACTTACTTTAACTTAATCCATGGGGTTTTATATATTTTTTAAACTTATGAAACTATTTTAATATTAATAATTTATATCCAAAATTTTGTGTTATTTTTTATTGATATAGTAATTTTTTTTCTATAAACTTCTATTTATTCTAGTCTGCTTATAGGGGAAATTTTTTCTTGCTTCCATAAGCAAGTCACTTTTTATATTAAAAACTTCTACACTTTCTCCTTCCCCCATATCCAAAAGAACTTCTCCATAGGGGGATGTTATCATGGAATGAGCCCAAGCATTTTTTGACAGTTCCCTATCCCTTGCTACTGAGGGAGATATTATAAAACATTGAGTATCCATGCCTCTTGCCCTATTAACAAGCTCCCAAAATCTTTTGCCTGTTTTTATCAAAAATGTTGACGGCATAAAAATAACTTCTGCTCCAAAATCCACAAAAGTCTGAAAGATTTCCGGAAATCTTGAATCATAACAAATACATAAGCCGCAATTTGCAAATTCCGTTTGAAAAACCCCTAGGGTTTTTCCGGCTGAAATATTTTCAGATTCTTTAAATCCTTCAATGTCAAAAAGATTTATTTTTGAATAAGTAAAAATTTCTTTTCCTTCCCTGTTAAATACAAAGGATTTATTGAATATTTTTTCACCTTCAGTAATTGGAATAGATCCTCCAATCAAATATATACCATGCTTTTTGGCAAGTTCTTTCATCAAACTATAGGACCTTCCATTTTCCTTCTCTTGGAATTTTACAAAATATGAATTTTGATATGGACAATTCCACATTTCAGGAAGGGAAATAATATCTGCACCTTGTTGAGCAGCTTTTCCAATTAACTCTTCCATCTTTTTTAAGTTATAATCTTTATCTCCCTTTGATGCAATTTGTATCATTCCAATTTTAAAATCTTTCATTTTTTTCTCCTAGATAAATGTTACTAATAATACAATTATACCAAGAACAATCCTATAAAATCCAAAATATGTGAAATCATTATTTCTGATGTAGGCTAGAAATTTTTTAATTACAATTAGGGCAACAAAATATGATACCACGCTTCCAAGTAATATTAAAAACCATTGCCATAGGCTAAATGATAGACCGATTTTAAAAATTTTTAAAACTGTGGCCCCTAGCATCGTAGGTATAGCCAAATAAAAGGAAAATTTTGCAGCAGATGTTCTTGAACACCCTAAAAGCATAGCACCTATAATAGTTGCTGCAGATCTGGAAGTCCCCGGCACCATAGCCAAACATTGAAAAATTCCAATTAAAAATGCAGTCTTTATTGTAATATCTTCTAAGCTTTCATATTTAAAACTTACACTTTTATTTCTTTTTTCCATAAAAATTATTATAATTCCATAAAAAATCAGGGCAATAGCAACAGTAACTTCATTAAATAAATACTTGTCTATTAAATCATCAAATAAAAATCCCAGCAGAGCAGCTGGCAAAAACCCAACAAGAATTTTTGCTATTAATCTCATTGTAGCTAAATCCCTCAGTTGAAATTTTTCTTTAAGGCTAAGATTATTGTAGTCTGTACTGGGCTTTACCTTTAATTTACTTTTTGCTATTGGATTTAAGTCGTTAAAATATAAGTATAAAACTGATAAAATTGCTCCTAATTGAATAATAACAAAAAATGCATTGGAAAATTCTTTTGGACTAAGTTCTATAAATTTTCCGCAAATTATTAAATGTCCTGTAGATGAAATTGGCAAAAATTCAGTTAGACCTTCTACAATAGCTAAAATTATAACTTTTATAATATCTAAAATCATTAAAACCTCCGTAGGTTTTTATTATACCATTTATAAATATAATTAAATAGATTAATTTAAACATAGAAAAGAGGGTGAATTTTATTCTTGCCCTCTTTCTAAATTTAAAAATTTTGTAAATTCTTTCTTAAATACAAGTTCAACTGTGCCTGTAGGACCGTTTCTATGCTTTGCAATTATTAATTCACCAATATTCGGTTTTTCAGATTCTTCTTTATTATAATATTCATCCCTATATAAAAACATTACAACATCCGAGTCCTGTTCTATGGCACCGGATTCTCTAAGGTCTGAAAGAATTGGTCTGTGGTCACTACGAAGTTCCGGTGCACGTGATAATTGTGAAATTGCTAATACCGGAACTTCCAATTCTTTGGCTATAGCTTTTAAGTTTCTAGAAATTGTAGAAATCTCCTGTTGTCTTGATTCAACCCTTCCATTCATTTGCATTAATTGTAAATAATCTATTACTACCAAATCAAGACCATTTTCCTGTTTCATTCTTCTGCACTTAGCCTTAAGTTCAATAGGACTTATGGCGGCAGTATCATCAATTTGGATTTTCATATTTGAAATTATGGGCATAGTATTTATTATTTTTGTCCATTCATCTTCATTGAGATCTCCGGAAATTACTTTTTGCAAATCTACATGGGCATTTGACGAAATAATTCTCTGTACCAACTGGTTTCTACTCATTTCAAGAGAAAAAATTGCTACCTTTGCATCATTTTTTAGAGATGCATTAGTCGCAATATTTACCATCAGGGCGGTTTTCCCCATTGAAGGTCTTGCAGCTACAAGTATTAAATCCGATTTTTGAAGTCCTGAAAGTTTTCTATCTAAATCTAAAAAACCGGTAGACAAGCCGGTTAGGCTTCCGGGATTTTGTGCTCTTTGTTCCATTTGACTGAAAGAGTCCAAAACAACTTCTTTTATGCTTACAAGTCCATGTCTGTTTGATTCTTCACTTATTTCAAAAATATCTTTTTGAGCAAGTTCTAAAAGTGCGGATGCTTTTGCTTCAGCTGAGTATGCCCTACTTATAACTTTTGACGATGTTTCTATTAGTTGACGTAAAATAGATTTCTCCTTGATTATGTTTAAATAATATTTTGCGTTGGAGATGGCAGCTACAGATGAAGATAAATTTGCAAGATATACCGCCCCTCCAACTTCATCCAAAGAGTCTATTTTTGAAAGTTCTTCAGCTAAAGTAATAACATCGCAAGCTTCGTTTCGATTGTACAAAGAAAGTATAGATGAATAAATCTTTTGGTGGGCAGGGGAATAAAAATCCTCCACTGAAATCATTTCAATGGATAAAGTTATAGCTTCCTTTGAAAGAAGCATAGCCCCAAGAGCTGATGTTTCCGCATCATTGTTATGGGGCGGAACTTTGAGATTTTCCATGTCCACTTCATTTAATTCAAGATTTTCCATAGTTTACTCCGAATCAATTTCCACTTTTACTTGTGCAATAATTTGCGGATATAATTTTACATCAATAGTTCTGCTTCCAATTGTTTTTATATTCTCACTAAGATCAATCTTTTTTCTATCAATTTTTACTTTATAAGTTTTTTCTATCTCATCAGCTATGTCCTTTGAAGTTATTGCTCCAAATAATCTTCCGCCTTCCCCTGCCTTGGTAAAAATTGTAATTTTTGTACTTTCAAGTTTCTTTTTTAACCTTAGGGCTTCTTCCTTGTTTTGCTTTTCTTGTTCTTCTTCTAATTTCTTTTGTTCTTTCCATTTAAGAATATTTTCTTCAGTAGCTTCTATGGCAATTTTTCTTGGTATCAAATAATTTCTTGCGTAGCCGTCTTTTGCTTCCAAAAGACTTCCTTTTTTGCCTAGGTCTTTATTATCTTTTAACAGAATTATTTTCATCATCATTCTCCTTATTTTCAAGCATATATTCATTTATCGCTTCTGTCAGTTTTTTATCGGCTTCTTCAAAATCCGTGGTATCAAGTTGGGCCCCTGCCATGTTTAAATGACCGCCTCCGCCTATTTTTTCCAAAATTAACTGAACAGATACCACTTCACCCCTAGATCTTCCGGATATGTGAATTTTACCTTTGGATAAGGTCATAACAAAAGATGCGTCTATACCGTTTATCTCAAGCAATGCATCTGCTGACTGAGCTGCAACTAAAACTGAGTTTGATAACTCTTGTTCAAATTTTGCTACTGCAATATTTTTACCTATAAGCTTTGCAGATTGTATTACTTCAGCCCTATATACCATAGTTGAAAAGTCATCTTCAAATAAGGCCTTGACCTTTGACATATCTGCTCCGGATCTTCTTAAGGTTGATGCAGCTTCAAAAGTTCTAACTCCTGTTTGAAAAGAAAAGTTTTTAGTATCAACTACTATACCGCTCATAAGTGCATCAGCTTCAAAATGAGTAAGGTTTAAATTATCAGACATATATTCAAGCATTTCAGTTATTAATTCACAAGTTGAAGATGCATAAGGTTCCACATAAGTGAGCACAGGATTTTTTACAAATTCTCCCCCTCGCCTGTGATGGTCAATAACTACAACTTGTCTAGTCAAATCTAAAAGTTTTGGACACTCAGTAAAAGACGGCTTATGATTATCCAGTAAAATTAATAAGGAAGAATTTTTTATATTTGCTATTGCATTATCTCTTGAAATAATTTTCCTATAAAGATCCGGTTCTTCTTGTTTCATCCTATTAATTATATTATCTATAGAAGGGTTTGATTCTTCTAAAACTATATATCCTTCTTTATTTCTATTAAGTGTAGCTCTTAAAACACCAATTGCTGCTCCAATAGCATCCATATCAGCATTTATATGCCCCATGACATAAACATTTTCTGACCTGTCTATTAATTGCCTTAGAGCTTCACCAATTACTCTTGCCTTTACCTTATTTCTCTTTTCAACGGCCTTAGATTTTCCGCCAAAAAATTCATAATTATCAGAAATCTTAACAACTGCCTGATCTCCTCCACGCCCCAGTGCTATATCAAGACATGAATCAGCTTCAATACTTGCCGCTTTAAAATCCAGACCAAAAGATGAAGCGCCGATTGAAAGAGTGATCGGCATTGAATTTTCACAGTTTAGCTCTCTTAAATCATCTAAGATATCAAACCTTTTTTCTTTAATTTCAAGTAAGGATTTATAATCAAGAATTACTAAATATGAGTCTTCATAATATTTCCTGAAAAGAGCATCATACTGTTCAAAATATGACCTTATAGATGAGTCAATTGCAGCAATAAGTTGCGGCTTATTGGCAGATGGAGTTGAATCCATGGCCTCGTCATAATTATCTACTTCCAATTTTAAAACAATGGGATATTCATTTTTGTATTTTATCTTTAGATTCTCATAATCCGAATTATTTATTAGGTAAAATAAAAGAATCTTGTTCCTGTCACTTCTAGCTTTAGATGTATCACATACATTGGCATAAACCCTATAGTAATCCATGGCAATATTAACATCGAATGTTTTTAAATCTTTCTCTGATAAAATATCTTTTAAATCAACATCTTTTATAAATTCATTGATATTTTCATTCATAAGTTCCATATCTTTAAAAAGATTAATAAAATGAGTGTTGTACCAAATAATTATTCCTTTTTCATCAGTTACAACTAAAGGATGGGGCATATTAAAAATTGCGGTTTTAGTTAAAGCATCAAAATCTTCATCTAAATTTTCAATATAAGATTTATTACTTTCATTTTTCCTTTCAATTGACTTATAGGTAAGCCAAATAACATATAAAAATATTAAAAATATTCCTAACCCTGCTTGAATTTTATATATTCCTGCTGTAATAGTTGCAATGATTCCAAAAATAATATAGGGACCAAAGTCTTTAAATGAAAATTTATCCTTCATTACTATACCACCAACTTTCTGAAGTTAACTATTAAGTCAACAAATCCTAAGAATATAAGTAATAATTGCACATAGGAAAATGTTAGACCAATAATTATTATGATTGTTTGTAAAAACCTATTAACTTTCATACTCGTCATGAAAAATTTAACTATTGCCAAGCCTTCCACAAACAGCAAAAATAAGGTTATATATAATAAATTTTTAGAAATTATTTCATAATCTTTGGATATGTTAAATATTTTAAAAACCACTATTGTTATTATTCCTAAAAATATAAGATCTCTGGGTATTCTTAATAATTCCAAAGAAGGTGGACCAATTATTATTTTCCCTCTTGTGTACATTGTTCTTGTAACAGAAATATATATAATGTATGAAAATACAAGAGATGAAATTATTAAGTAAGACGGTGCCATTTGTAAAAACATCTTATACATTTCACTTATTTTTGATGAAATCATAAAGATTTCGCTTTCACTCATTCCTACTTCTCTACCCATATCAGTATAGAGATTTATAAGACCTGAAATTGTATCTTTAGAATTTAATACCTCAGCATTTACTCCAAAGGAAATTAATAAAATAATTACCGATGTAAAAAAAGATACAGCTCCTGCAATTAAAGTCATTTCTGCTGATTTTTTACTTACAATCATATAATGGAAAACTAAAATTAAGGGACCAAAAATTGTAAAAATCACTACTCCATTTATGGGACTAAATATAAGCCCTATAACTAAGCATAGTCCCAGAAAGACCCCGATAATTTCAAGAATTCCCCTTTTTATGGACTCTGCAATATACATTGCAGGTAAAAAAATATATATAAATGGAAAAAATACTCCACAAAGAGCCAAAAGGACTGATTTTATAACAAGCCTCAATAAGTCTCCATAATTATTTTTATCTTCCAAAGAATCAACTCCTTCTTAATATTTTACCATAATTTTATTAATATATGTAGGAGAAATAGTTACACTAAAAATGCAAAATATTTTTCTGAAAAATTTATATGAAAAGATTTAAGCCCTTAAGGAAAAATTAAAAATAACATTCCACTTTATGGTATAATAAAATTATGAGGTGATATTATGATTCAAAGTTTAGTTAAAGCTGCAAATGTTCTTACATTTTTAAGAACTGAAAATAGAGAATTGACAATTGCTGAAATTTCAGAACATTTGGACTTGCCACCATCAACAACCCACAGAATCCTAAGAACTTTGATTGATGTTAAATATGTTTATAAGGATGAAAAAACTCACCTTTATTCCCTAGGTATCGGACTTATTCCTCTTGGACTTGCAGCCACAAACTTTGTAAATCCTCAAAGAGAGACTCAAGAAGTCTTAAAAGAACTCTCTTCTCTAACGGGTGAAGATTCTTTTTTAATCATCAGAAGCGGAAGAAAAGGTCTTGTTATTTCAAAAGTTGAAGGCAAACATCCTTTAAAAATAGTTGAAAATTTCGGTTATGAAATAGACCTACATTGGGGTGCTATTAGAAAAGTTGTCTTAGCCTATCAGAGCAAATCTTTTATTGAAAATTACATAAAAGAAGGCCTTAGCAATAATTTACAAGGAAAAATTGATGCGGAAAAATTAAAAGAAGAACTTAAAGAAATCAGAATGAATAAAATATCTATCTCAAATTCAGAATATATAGCAAATGCAGTTGGCATAGGAGCTCCTGTTTTTAAGTATAATGGTGAGCTTTTGGGTGCTCTCGGTATAGTCCTGCCCTTAGAAAGAATGACAGAAAAAAACAAAGAAAATTTTGTTACTTCTGTAAAATCCTGTGCAGAAAAACTTTCAAAAAACATCGGTTATACAAAATAAAAAAAATAGAAGTGGCAGAATTTAACCCTGCAACTTCTATTTTTTGAATTTTATTATATCTTCTAAAATGTACCACATTTCACTAATTTCTGACTTATCAACCGAAGAAAATGCAATAATATTTTCTTTAGCCGGAACATCTAATTTTTTAGCAATTATATCTATATTTTTCTTTACTAATCCCTTTGAAATTTTATCTTTTTTTGTTGCTATAACTATTCCTGAAAATCCCAAATTATTTATATAGTTGTACATTTGTACATCTAAGGAGGTCGGCTCATGCCTAATATCGACGGTGAGAATTGTTTCTAGTAAATTTTCCCTATTTTCCAAATATTCACTAATTATTTTTTCCCATGAATCTTTTTCTTTTTTAGAAACCTTAGCATATCCATATCCGGGCAAGTCTACAAGTCTTAAATCTTCATTTACCCTATAAAAATTAATAGTTCTTGTTTTACCTGGCGTTGACGAAGTTCTTGCTAAATTTTTTCTTCCAAGCATAGCATTTATAAATGAAGATTTTCCAACATTAGACCTGCCCGCAAAAGCAAATTCAGGCAAGTTATTCGATGGATAATTTTCTTTTTTAACAGCAACTTTTTCTAATTCGGATATTATTACTTTCATTTAATCACCTAAGGCTATCTTTGCAACTTCTTCCATTGAAGAAATTGGAATGACTTCTAAATTTTTAATTGCATCTTCATCAATTTCCCTAAGATCTCTTTGATTTTCAATCGGTATTATTACTTTCTTAACCCCAAATCTTTCAGCTGCAAGAAGTTTTTCCTTTAACCCTCCTATTGGAAGAATTTTACCTCTTAATGTAATTTCTCCAGTCATGGCTATGTCTTTGTGAACTTTTTTTCTTGTTAATGCTGAAAGAACTGCAGTTGTAATTGTAATACCTGCTGATGGTCCATCTTTTTGAACTGCTCCTTCCGGAACATGTATGTGTATATCCTTGTTTTTTCTGAAGTTTGGATTTATATTGAATTTTTGTGCATTAGAAGCTATATAAGAAATTCCTGCTATGGCTGATTCTTTCATAACATCTCCCAGGGATCCCGTCAAAGTTATTTTTCCTGAACCTTCCATTATTGTCGCTTCAATTGATAAAGTTGTGCCGCCAACAGCTGTCCATGCAAGACCGTTTACTATTCCCACTTCATCAATCCTACCAACTTCATCAATTAGATATTTCTTTTCTCCCAAATATTCACTGATATTTCTAGTTGATACAAAAATTTTTTTCTTTTCGTTATTTTCAACAATTTTAAGAGCGGCTTTCCTTGCGATTTTTGAAATTTCTTTTTCCAAAGATCTCACTCCAGCTTCTCTGGTATAGTAGTCAATTATGTCTTTTAAAGCCCTATCTGAAATTTTAATTTGAGAATCTTTTAATCCATTTTCTTTAATCTGTTTTGGCCACAAATATTTTTTTCCAATATTGAATTTTTCATTAGGGGTATAACCTTCTAAATTTATAACTTCCATCCTGTCAAGAAGAGGCCTCGGTATTGTTGAGGTTGTATTAGCAGTTGCGATAAAAAAAACATTAGAAAGGTCAAAGGGTAATTCCAAATAATGATCAGTAAAGGTGGAGTTTTGTTCAGGATCTAAAACTTCCAATAATCCACTGGCAGGATCTCCCCTATAAGAATTTCCTATTTTGTCAATTTCATCGAACAAAAATACCGGATTGTTTGTTTTTGCTTTCCTTATTAGAGAAATAACTCTTCCCGGCATTGAGCCTATATAAGTTCTCCTGTGTCCTCTTATTTCAGCTTCATCTGTAACTCCGCCCAGGCTCATCCTTACAAAATCTCTTTTTAAAGCATGGGCTACAGACTTGGCGATTGAAGTTTTCCCCACTCCCGGAGGTCCCACAAGGCAAAGTATAGGACCTTTCAGCACATTTTTTGCAAGTTTTTTAACTGCTATAAATTCAAGAATTCTTTCTTTTACTAATTTTAATCCATAATGTTCTGTATTTAAAATTTGCCTTGCCCTAGTTAGATCTATATTTGATTTTTTCCCTTCTAACCAAGGAAGGTCTAATATCCAATCCAAATAATTTATGCCGACTGTATATTCAGGAGAGGCTGAATTTGTTTTTTCAAGTTTTTTAACTTCCTTAAGAGCCTTTTCTTTTACCTCAGCCGGTAATTTTTTTTCACCGATTAATCTTTTATATCTACTTGTAATCTCCTCTTCTTCCTCATCGTCTCCCAATTCTTTATGAATAACTTTTAGTTGTTCTTTAAGATAGTACTCTCTTTGAATTTTATTCATTTTCGTCTTTACTTGATTATCAATATCTTTTTCTATTGAAAGTACTTCTATCTCTCTTTTCATAATTGCATGAAAGTTTACAAGTCTTTCATAAATATCTAAAGATTCTAAAATCTTTTGACTATCTTCAAGTTTTAAATTTAGATAACCACAAGCAGTATCTACCAGCCTTCCCGGTGTTGACATATCTACAGCTGATTGCAAAAGTCCCGGAATTAGCCTATCATCAAGTTCAGCATATGAATATATATCAGCTTCTACAAGTTTAAGGGCTGCTTCTATATCTTTGTTTTTTTCTTCACTT
Source organism: uncultured Peptoniphilus sp. (assembly GCA_902489255.1). Classification (GTDB taxonomy): domain Bacteria; phylum Bacillota; class Clostridia; order Tissierellales; family Peptoniphilaceae; genus Peptoniphilus_A. The sequence goes on from CABTZF010000004.1 coordinate 33,188, forward strand.
TTTTCTTCTGTAAAAACTTCTATTTCAGCTTCTAAATATCCATCAGCTTCTTCTAAGGCAATAATTTTTGCCCTGTCAATTCCTTCTACTAAGACTCTTACAATTCCTGTCGGCACCTTGAATATTTGTTTAATTACTGCAAGGGTTCCATACTTATAAATATCTTTGATAGATGGGTCTTTAACCATTGCATCCTTCTGGCTTGTCAAAAAAATTTTAGCATCATGTAATTCTGCTGTCTCCACGGCATTTATAGATATTTCTCTTCCACAATCAAAATGTGTAACACTATGGGGAAATATTACCAGATCTCTTAAGGGGATCATCGGTACTTTAATTTTTTCCATAATTTTCCTTTCTACAAAAATAACCTTGCACTGCAAGGTTATGCTAATAATATACTAAAATTAGATTCCCAAAGTATAATATATTATTTACTAAGACTACCTTTGGCTGAGATAAAATTTATATTTATAGTCAAATGTATTCCTTACCAATAATAAAAATTTTAAGCATCTTTTTTTATTAACTTGGGTGCTTCCTTGCCTTCAACAGATGCTTTAGTAACCTCTACACCTACAATATCTTCACGAGATGGAACTTCATACATTATATTCATAATTGTATTTTCTATAACCCCTCTAAGACCTCTGGCCCCGGCTTTTTTATCTATTGCTTTCTTCGCAATATATCTAAGGGCATCACCCTCAAAAGTTAAATTAACATTATCTAATTTTAAAAGCTCTTTATATTGTTTTACAAGGGCATTTTTAGGTTTTGTAAGAATTTCAACAAGCGCATCTTCATCAAGCTCTTCAAGTGTAATTGTTACGGGTAGCCTTCCAATAAGCTCAGGTATCAGACCGAATTTTAACAAATCTTCTGTTTCCACCTTGTCCAAAATATTTTTTCTTTCAATATTTCTATCATAAATATTAGCTTCAAAACCCATAGAAGATTTCATAGTTCTTTGTTCAATAATTTTATCTAACCCGTCAAAGGCCCCTCCCACTATAAATAAGATGTTAGTGGTATCGACTTGAATAAATTCTTGGTTTGGGTGCTTTCTTCCTCCTTGAGGAGGTACGTTTGCCACTGTTCCTTCAATAATTTTTAACAAGGCTTGTTGGACACCCTCTCCTGAAACATCTCTTGTTATTGATACATTTTCAGATTTTCTAGCAATTTTATCAATTTCATCAATATATATTATGCCTTTTTCCGCTCTTTCTATATCATAATCTGCATTTTGTATTAGCTTTAATATAATATTTTCAACATCTTCTCCCACATATCCGGCTTCAGTTAATGTTGTCGCATCACAAATTGCGAAAGGTACATGCAGTAGCTTCGCTAAAGTTTGAGCTAACAGTGTTTTTCCGCTTCCTGTAGGTCCTATCATCAAAATATTAGATTTTTGAATCTCAATATTTTTATCGGTTTTCACTTTATTTGAATTAATTCTCTTATAATGGTTGTAGACAGCTACTGCTAAAGCTCTTTTTGCAGTATCTTGCTTAACTACATATTCATCAAGTATATCTTTAATTTGAACAGGTTTTGGCAATTTAAAATTATTTGTTTCATTGTCATTAATTTCATTGGCTAAAATATTGTTGCATAAGTCTACACATTCATTGCAGATTGACACATTTGGACCTGCAATAAGTCTTTTAACCTGATTTTGAGTTTTTCCGCAAAAGGAACATCTTAAGACTTTATCACTTGTAGTCATCAATACCTCATTCTCTATTTTCTATAACTTTATCAATTAATCCATATTCTTTAGCTTCTTTAGCATCAAGCCAAAAATCCCTATCTGCGTCTTTTTGAATTTTTTCAAGACTTTGACCTGTGTTTCTAGCTAAAATTTCATTTAATGTCTTTCTTGTTTTAATAATTTTTTCAGCTGTTATTTGAATATCTGTTGCCATTCCTTGTGTTCCGCCGCTTGGTTGATGAATCATAACATCTGCATTCGGAAGAGCAAATCTCTTTTTTTTGGCTCCTGATGATAAGAGAATAGCTCCCATAGAAGCCGCCATGCCAATGCAAATTGTTGAAACATCAGGTTTAATATATTGCATAGTGTCATATATGGCAAGACCGGCACTCACACTTCCTCCCGGAGAATTAATATAGAGTTGAATATCCTTATTCGGATCTTCAGATTCCAGAAATAAAAGTTGTGCAACAATAAGATCTGCCATTGTATCATTTATTTCACCTGAAGCAAAAATTATCCTATCTTTTAAAAGTCTTGAATATATGTCGTATGATCTTTCTCCACGATTTGTTTGTTCAACTACCATTGGCACTAATGCCATATAATCACCTTTCCCCTTTTATTTTAATAATATTATTTTTCTTCCTTGTCTTTTTTTTCATCATCAGAAATTTTTTCAATTTCTTCTTTTGCAAGCTTTGCTTTTTCAACAGCTTCTTCTTTTTTTATTTCTGATGGCTCAACTAATTTAGCAAAGGAAAGAACAAGATCGACCGCTTTTCTCTTAGCCAAATCTTCTCTAATTTGTTCTTTATTTTCATTTAACATATAAGATCTCATTTTTTCCATATGTTCTTTATCATCTTTAAAATAATCTTCGACTACCTCATTAACTTCTTTTTCTACATCTTCATCTGTTATTTGTATGTTTTCAGCTTTAACAAGGGCATCAAGAGCCAAATCATTTTTAACAGTATTCTTAGCTCCTTCTCTTAAAGAATCTCTCATTGCTTTAATATTTGATCCTGTCATCTTAATATAATCTTCTAAAGAAATTCCTTGACTTTTAAGACTTTGTCCATAATTTTGAAGAACTTGATCAATTTGTCTTTCAATCATAACTTCAGGTATTTCAACTTCTGCTATAGCTCCAAGTTTATCAACAATTCTTCTTTGTTTTTCCATCTTTGAGTTTAAGGCAAATTCTTCTTCCTTATGTTTTCTTAAGTCTTCCTTGTATTCTTCAACAGTTTCAAAATCCGAAATATCTTTTATAAACTCGTCGTCAAGGTCAGGAAGTTCCTTATATGAAATTGAATTTAATTTAATTTCAAACTTAGCTTTTTGACCTTTTAATTTTTCATCACGATAGTCTTCCGGAAATTTAACTTCTATGTCAAATTCTTCTCCTGCATTGTGACCGATTATTTGATCTTCAAATCCCGGTATAAATGTTCCTTTACCTAATTCTAATTTATGACCTTGGCTTTCGCCGCCCTCAAAATATTCTCCATCAACTGAGCCCTTAAAATCAATATCTACAGTATCTCCCTCTTGAGCCGGTCTATCGTCAACATTTATTATTCTGGCATTCATTTCTCTTTCATGATTTATATCTTCCATAATAATTTCATCTGTGACTTCCATTGTGGGGTCTTCAATTTCCAACCCCTTATAATCGGCAAGTTTTGCTTCTGGCTTAACATCAACTTCAATATTAACCTTTAAATCTTTTCCATCTTCTCTTTCTTCAGGGATATCGACTTTCGGTTGATCTATAACATCAAGCTTAAGTTCCTCAACGGCATTAGCATAAACTTCGGGTAAAATCTCGTTAATTGCATCTTCTAAAAATACATCTTTACCATACATTTTTTCAATTAATTTTCTTGGAACGTGTCCTTTACGAAAACCCGGCACCTGTATGTTCTTTTTATTTTTTTTAAAAATTTCTGTTTCTGCATCTTTTATATCTTTATCTTTCAACACTAAGTCAAAACTTACTGTATTATTTTCCTTCTTTTTTATCTCCATTACAATCCTCCTATACTTTTAAATAAATTTATTATATCATCTTTTCTGCAAAAAATATATTAAAAGCCTTTATCTTTCAATATCTTAGCAAGAATTTCAAATTCTTCGTCATTTAAAGTTATTCCCTTAGACATCTTTTCATGGTTGGGATCCCAACTTCTAAGGTCATATTTGGCTTTTCTTCCACCGTAACTAACCTTATTTAGTTCTTTAGTCCATCCTTTTGCATCTTCAGAAAGAACTCCCAAATGTTCAGTGATTTCAAATTTAAAGTCTTCCATTTTCAACCTCTTTTATTATATTCTCAATAGCTTCAGCAGAAGATATTTCTTTATTTATCATTTCTTTTCTAAGAGAATATTCAACAACATCTTCTCCTGCCTTTTTACCTACAGTTATCCTCAAAGGAATCCCTATAAGATCCCTGTCCTTAAATTTTACACCGGCTCTTAAATCTCTATCATCAATTAAAGTTTCAATTCCCTTTGCTAAAAGAATTTTATAAATTTTTTCACCCAGGTTTCTTTGATCATCATTATTAGGATTTACGACTGTAACAATTGCTTCAAAAGGTGCTGTTGCTATTGGCCAAATTATTCCATTTTCATCAAAATTTTGTTCAACAATTGCTGAAACTGTCCTTGTAATTCCAATACCATAAGACCCCATATAAAAATAATTTGCCTTGCCGTTCTTATCTAAATAAGTTGCATTTAATGACTTTGAATATTTTGTTCCCAGCTGAAAAATATTTCCCACTTCAATTCCTCTAGCAAACCTATATTCTTCTTGAGTTCCCGGAATTAAATCTCCTTCTTCAACCAATAATAAATCCCCTACAACTTCTCCCTCAAAATCTCTGCCATAGTTTACATTAATATAGTGATAGTCCCTTTCGTTGGAACCTACAACCAAATTATCAATTTTGGTTAGGGGCTCATCAACAAGAATTTTTACATCTTTATCCAGGTTAATTGGTCCTGTAAATCCCGGCTGTGAATTTATTTTAATTATTTCTTCATCACTCATCATTCTTATATTATGTTCAGCAACACCCAAATATGATTCAAGCTTAGTCATATTTAGTTGCCTATCCCCTGGTATAAGAATTATATAAGGTTTATCTTCTATTATTAGGTCAACTGCTTTTGCACATCTGCCCTTTTCTACCTTTAAAAAATTTGACAAATCTTCAATGGTTGTTGAATCAGGTGTATATACTTTCTCCATTTTTTTCTTTTCTTGTTGTAGAGGAATCTTATATTCAACCGGAGCTTTTTCATCTGTTGCACCATATTTCCCATTTTCAGAAAAAACTATGACTCCTTCTCCTGCATCGGCAAGAGCAATAAATTCGTGAGAACCTGTTCCGCCCATGGCTCCGTTATCACCTTCTACTATTTTATATTTAAGAGATAGTCTGTCAAAAACTTTTTCATAGGCCCTATACATATTCATATAAGATTTTTGTAAGCCTTCAAGATCTTCATCAAAAGTATAGGCATCTTTCATTGAAAATTCTCTTGCCCGATTAATTCCAAATCGAGGTCTTTTCTCATCCCTATATTTTGTTTGTATTTGATATAGATTTAAAGGTAAATCCTTATATGAATTTATCTCATCTTTTATAAGAGTTGTGAAATATTCTTCAGCAGTAGGGCCAAGGCAAAAGTCTCTGTCATGTCTGTCTTTTAATTTAAACATTTCAGGGCCATACTTTTCCCATCTGCCCGATTCTTCCCAAATTTCACGAGGCTGAATGGCGCTCATTAAAATTTCTTGGCTTCCGCACCTGTCCATTTCTTCTCTAACAATTTTTTCAATTTTTTTAACAACTCTATACCCAAGAGTTAAGTAAGTATAAATTCCACTGGCACTTTTTCTGATAAAACCGCCACGCAACAAAAATTTATGAGAAACAATCTCAGCATCTTGGGGATCTTCTCTTAATGTCGGCATATATAGTTTTGATAGTCGCATAATTCCCTCCATATGTAAAATATTATAATATTATATAAAATTTTATACAAATAAAAACTTAATATAGAATAAGAAAAAAGTTCTTAAAGAGCCCTAACCTTTAATATTATACTATAACTTTTAAAAATGGACTATATTTCTTTAGAATCTTTTAGCCATAATTTTATGATAAGCCAATGTATATAAGAGTTAAAAAAATTATTTTAATCTTAGCTAAAAAGCAAATGACTTTACCCCCTAATAGTAGAACCTCTAAATATTCACAAAATATACATTAAGTGCAACACCGGTTATCATTAATAAAACAATCATGCACTATATCTTAAAATCCAAATACTTAACAAAAAATAAAATAAATAAAAAAATATATATTTTTAATTTTTTCATATGGAGACAGAGCATAAAGCATTATAAAAACTAATAAAAACCTATACCCGCTAAAACTAATCCCATTATTCCCAGAGCAAAATTTTTATAATATTTCCAAATCTTCTATCAATTCTTACAAGTCTTGTTTCTTCCTAGCTTATGCTCTTTCCGTACTTTTCTGTATTTCCATAGCTTATAGTATAGTAATAAAAATTATTTGTTAAAATATTTAATATCTATATATGATATGTACCTTTAAAACTTCTCCTCCCTCCAATTAATAATTTAAGTATAATCTTTTTTTTATATTTTTCATAAAATTTCTAAATTTTATATTAATTAAAAATATATAGTTTTCAGATCTTTAAAGTAGTTGTCAGCTAACTAAAGTGTCAAACATTATTTTTATTAATATATTCCCGTTTGTATATTATAAAATAGTTTAAATTAATTTATAATATCAGATTAAAAATATAAATTTCTTAATATATTTATTCTAAATTATTGTTAATTACGAAAAAATCAATATCTACTAAGAATATCTCTGTATAAATCCATTTACTTTCTTTACTTGTCATAAACTTAACAGTGATATATAATTAATAAAATAAAGTTTAAATTTTTGAAAGGAGAGGATCATGGGAAAATATATTTTAACTAGAATCTTCCAAGCGATATTGGTACTTCTGTTAGTTACAAGTATCACATTTATACTTATGAACTTAGTACCCGGAAGCCCATTTCTAAGTGAAAAACCCCCATCCCCTGAAGTTTTGGAACAACTTAATAAAAAATATGGTTTAGATCAGCCAAAAAGTGTTCAATTAAAAAAGTATATTTTAAATACTTTGAAACTTGACTTCGGAGTATCTTTGAAGATGCAAAAAAATAGACCTGTAATAGACATTCTTAAAGAAATGTTTCCTACAAGTGCTAAAATTGGTCTTATAGCTCTAGCTTGGTCAATTCTTGTAGGCGTTCCCCTTGGATGTTTGGCAGCTTATCACAGGGGGGATAATGTTGACTCATTCTTAAGGGTTTTGACAACAATAGGAATTTCAGTTCCCGGCTTTGTTGTTGCAACACTTTTGTTAATATTCTTTGGCGTTAAATTAAAAATTCTACCAACTATGGGGCTTAATAATGTATCCGGTTATATTCTGCCCTGCTTTTCACTAGGCTTTAATCCTATGTGTTATATTGCAAGGCTGTCAAGATCTTCAATGTTAGATGTTATTAACCAAGATTATATAAGAACTGCCAAGTCAAAGGGCGTACCCGCCGGTAAAATTTTATTTAAACACGCATTAAGAAACGCATTTATTCCGGTTTTAACTTATTTAGGACCACTTACAGCCTCAATTCTTTGTGGGTCATTTGTAGTGGAAAGTGTTTTTTCTTTACCGGGCATGGGAAGATATTTTATTAATTCAATTTTAAATAGAGATTATCCCATTATCATGGCTACAACAATATTTTTTGCCGGACTTGTAATTATTATGAATTTAATAGTTGATATATTATATAAATTTGTCGATCCGAGAATTGATATTACAAGGGGGAACAAATGATGAAAGATAAGTTGAATTTTTTATCAATGCAAACCGATCCTCAAAGTTTGGATTTTGAAATTCTACCCGATGACTTTAGCCCTGCTATGGCAGAAGAAAAAGAGTCATTTTTAAATAAAAGACCTTCTATTTCTTATTGGGCTGACGCATGGAGAAGATTAAAAGAAAATAAGGTTGCAATGGTAGCTTTGGGTTTTCTTATTATTGTCATTATTTTTGCTTTTATTGGTCCTTTATTTGTAAAAGGAGACTATACAACACAATTTCGTGGTGATGAAAACTTATACCCTTGTTTAAAATATCCTTTCGGTACTGATAAATTAGGTAGAAATATATTAACAAGAACTATGTATGGAACTCGTGTTTCTTTAATAGTCGGCGTTTTTGCTTCTCTAATAGTTCTTGTTATAGGTTCTTTATATGGAGCTATATCAGGTTACTTTGGAGGAAAAGTTGACTTAATAATGATGAGAATTATAGACCTTGTGTATTCAGTGCCGGATGTACTTGTCGTTATACTTTTGTCTATTGGCATTAACCAGCCCTTGAGAGATTGGGTCAATAGATCTCAATCCCCCTTTGCACAAAAATTATCAGTTTTAGGCCCGGCTCTTATTTCTATATTCATAGCTTTCGGCTTACTTTATTGGGTTGGCATGGCCAGGATTATTAGAGGGCAAGTGCTTATGCTAAAACAACAAGAGTTTGTTACGGCTGTAAATGCTCTTGGCGGAAGCAAATGGAGAATTATTAAGCGTCACTTATATCCAAATTGTATCGGTCAAATAATTGTAATGACAGCTATGCAAATTCCATCAGCTATATTTTTGGAAAGTTTCTTGTCATTCTTAGGTATCGGTGTAGCAGCACCTATGACTTCTCTTGGCTCAATGGCTGCCGATGCTCTGGGAGGTATATACTCTTATGCTTATAGACTAATAATACCTTCTATTATCCTATCATTGATGATCTTATCTCTTAATCTTTTTAGTGACGGTTTAAGAGATGCCTTGGATCCAAGACTTAAAAAGTAGGTGAATTATGGAAGAAAAAAATAACTTATTAAGCATAAAAAATTTAAAAGTATCTTTTTTTACGCCGGCAGGTGAAGTTAAAGCTGTTGACGGTATTAGTTATTCTTTAGGCTATAACGAAGTTATGGGTATTGTTGGTGAATCGGGTTCCGGTAAGTCTGTTGAAGCTTATGCTCTTATGGGCTTATTACAATCTCCGGGAAAAATTAAAGATGGCAGCATAACCTTTGAGGGCGAAGAAATATTAAACTATTCAAAAAAACAAATGGAAGATTTCCGTGGAAATAAATGTGCAATGATATTTCAAAATCCAATGACTTGCCTAAACCCTGTCTATACTATTGGCAACCAACTTATGGAAGCAATACTTGTCCATAAAAAAATACCAAAAAAAGAAGCTTATGATAAAGCTTGCCAAATGCTTGAACTCGTTGGCATTTCAAATCCTAAAAAAAGGATGAAACAATATCCCCATGAACTTTCTGGCGGTATGCGCCAAAGAGTTATGATTGGTATGGGACTAATTTGTGAACCTAAACTCTTAATTGCAGATGAACCTACAACTGCCCTTGATGTTACAATTCAAGCTCAAATTCTTGAATTAATGAAAGACATCCAAGAAAAAACTAAAATGAGTATAATTTTTATTACTCATAATCTTGGTGTTGTCGCTTCTATTTGTGACAAAGTAAGCGTTATGTATGCAGGTAAAATTGTTGAACAGGGAAATGTAGATCAAATTTTTTATGAATGTGCACATCCCTATACTAAGGGACTGTTGGCTTCAATGCCTAGAATTGATGCTACTGAATATGAAAGATTAAAAAGTATTGAGGGTTCTCCCATTGATATGTTAAATCCACCTGAAGGATGCGGTTTTGGTACAAGGTGTGACCATTGTATGAAAATTTGCTTGAGAAAAGAACCTCCCATGTTTGAGGTTGGAGATAACCATTATTCAAAATGCTGGTTACATTTAAACACTAAGGAGGTCATTTAATGGAAGACAATAAACTTCTCGTTTGTGAAAATATAGTGGAACATTTTGATGTATCCAGTCCCTTTGGCAAGAAAAATATTGTTCATGCAGTAGATGATGTTTCTTTATATATTAATAAAGGCGAAACCTTGGGTCTTGTTGGTGAATCCGGTTGCGGTAAGACTACTTTTGGTAGGACCTTATTGAGATTATACCAACCAACAAGCGGGAAAATAATATATGACGGCAAGGTTATATTTGACAGCAAAAATAATATTTCAGTAAATATGTTGCCCTATCGCCGTAAAATGCAAATTATTTTCCAAGACCCGTCTGCTTCTCTTGACCCTCGTATGACTGTAGGAGAAATAATTGGAGAAGCTCTTGATATCCACGGTTTATATAAGGGGAAAAATAATAGAAAAGCTAGAATAGGAGAACTTCTTCAAAGGGTAGGTTTAAACGAAGAACAAGCTAACAGGTACCCCCATGAATTTTCAGGAGGTCAGCAACAAAGAATAGGTATAGCCAGAGCTTTAGCTGTTGAGCCTGAATTTATAGTTTGTGATGAACCTATATCTGCCCTTGATGTTTCTATTCAAGCACAAATTGTTAATATGTTGGAAGATATGCAGAAAGAACTTGGGCTTACTTATTTATTTATAGCCCATGATTTATCAGTAGTTAAACATATTTCAGATAGAATTGGTGTAATGTATTTGGGAAAACTTGTGGAGCTTGTTGATGCTTTTGAACTCTATAAAAATCCACTACATCCCTATACAAAATCTCTACTTTCAGCAATTCCTGTTCCTGATCCGAAAATTAACAGAAAATCTCAAAGGATTAAATTAATGGGTGAAATACCCTCAGCAATTAATCCGCCGTCAGGATGCAGATTCCATGAAAGATGCCCAATGGCAACGGAAATTTGTGCCAAGGAAGAACCTGTATTTAGAGAATATGAAAAAGGCCATTATGTTAGTTGTCACAACTTAAAATAATCCGAAAGGAACATATTGGAAAATTTAGGAGGTATAATTATGAAAAAGAAAACTTGGATTTTAGCTTTAGTAATTGCTTTAGCCATGGCTTTAACGGCGTGTGGTGGAAATAAAGCTAACAATTCAAAAACTTCAGAAGGAAATTCTGCAAGTACAGAAACTAAGGGTGATTTTGAACCCGGAAAAGTAGATGGTGAACTTGATGTTTGTATAGCATCAGAACCGGAATCAATAGACCCTGCTCTTAACACTACTGTTGATGGAGCTACTATGGTTCAACATTTATCAGAAGGTCTTCTTAAATGGGATGATGATGGAAACGGACAAGCAAAACTTGTTCCTGGTCAAGCAGAATCTTGGGAAAAATCAGAAGACGGTCTTACATGGACTTTCCATTTAAGAGATGGAATTAAATTCAATGATGGAACACCTGTAACAGCTAATGATTTTGTATATTCATGGAATAGAGTTGTAGATCCTAAGACAGCAGCTGAATATGAATATATGCTTGATATGGTTGACGGCTATGAAGAAAAGGCATTGAAAATTGAAGCTCCAGATGAAAAAACATTTGTAGTTCATTTAAAAACTATTTGTCCTTACTTTGAAGAAATTTGTGCTTTCCCATGTACCTATCCGGTTAAGAAAGACATTGTAGAAAGCAACGAACAATGGACACTTGATCCTGCAACTTATGTATCAAACGGACCTTACAAGATGGTTTCTTGGGAACACAATCAAGTAATCAAAATGGAAAAGAACCCAGAATACTATGATAAAGATTCTTACACAGCAGAAAAAATTAACTTTAACTTAAAAGATGATCACAATGCGATTTATGCTTCTTATAGATCAGGAGAACTTGATTTTATAGGTGCATTTGCTCCAACCGAAGAAATACCTAGTCTTATTGCTAGCGGAGAATTAAATGTACGTCCCCAAATAGGTACTTATTTTATTTGTTTTAATAATAAAAAGGCACCTTTTGACAACCCGGATGTAAGACGTGCATTCTCACTTGCAATTGATAGAAACTTTATTTGTGAACAAGTAACTCAAGCCGGACAAGTTCCTGCAACAGGTTATGTGCCAAACGGCATTTATGATGCTAAGGGCTTAGATGGAGATGAATTCAGAAAAGTTGGTGGAGAATTCTATTCAATAAAACCTGAAGACTATGAAAAGAACTGTGAAGAAGCTCGTAAGCTTATGGAAAAAGCAGGCTATAAAGATGGAGCAGGCTTCCCTGAAGTTACTTATTTATACAATACATCAGAATCTCACAAAGCTATCGGTGAAGCTCTTCAAAATATGTGGCAACAAGTTCTTGGTGTTAATGTAACTTTATCTAACCAAGAATGGAATGTATTTGTTAATGAAAGAAGAGAAGGAAATTATGAAATAGCTCGTCACGGATGGGTTGCAGATTATAATGATCCAATGAGCTTTTTAGACATGTGGTTAACAGGTGGCGGTAACAACGATGCTAAATATGAAAATCCTGAATATGATAAATTAATTAAGGAAGCTAAAGCAACTACCGACCAAGCTAAGAGAATGGAATTAATGCATAAAGCTGAAGAAATGGCAATAAAAGATGATGCAATCTTAGCACCGCTTTATTTCTACACTTCAACTGACATGGTAAAACCAAATGTTAAAGGTGTTTACTATTCACCGCTAGGATTCTACTTCTTTGGAAAAACAAGTGGATTCTAAAATAAAATTTATAAATAATAATTTTATAGAAAATATTGTAGGCTGTATGAAAATTAATTTTCATACAGCCTATCTTTTTATGACCGATATTATTTTTTCCACATGATTATTTTATAATATTTTAAAATTTATAAAATAATCTGAGCCTACTTATACTATTATCATTGAGTCTATTTTTCTATACCTAATCTTGCAATATTTTCTACTGTTTTAACAGCTTTTTTCATAGTTGTTATTGATACTAATTCATATCTACCGTGATAATTATATCCTCCTGTGAAAAGATTTGGGCATGGCAAACCTTTATATGATAATTGTGATCCGTCTGTGCCTCCTCTTGTAGCTATGATTTCAGATTTTACTCCTGCTTTTTCCATAGATTCCAAAGCTAAATCTACAATTTCCATGTGAGGAAGGATTTTTTCTTTCATATTATAATATTGGTCTTTTATTTCTATTTTAATTCTATTGTCATATTTAATATTTAAAAACTTTACAGCTTCTTCTAAAAATTTCTTCTTTTCCTCAAATTTTTCAAAACTGTGGTCCCTAATTATATAATACATTTGGCTTTCTTCTACATTTCCATTAAAGTCATTTAAATGGAAAAATCCTTCCCTTCCCTCTGTGTGTTCGGGTCTTTGGTCTGCCGGTAGTAGTGAATTTAATTCCATTGCTATTAAAATAGAATTTACCATAGCATTTTTGGCTGAGCCCGGATGAACATTTTTGCCTTGAATAGAAATTTTTGCTGAGGCTGCGTTGAAATTTTCATATTCAAACTCCCCTTCTGCTCCCCCATCTACTGTGTAGGCAAAATCTGCTGCAAATCTTTCTACATCAAATAAATCTGCTCCTCTTCCAATTTCTTCATCGGGAGTAAAGGCAATTTTTATATCTCCATATTTTTCGTTCGATTTCATTAAATTTTCTATGGCTGTCATAATTATTGCAATTCCAGCCTTATCATCAGCCCCTAAAAGACTTGTTCCGTCAGTTACTATGATATCATGTCCCTTTAAATCTTTTAAAAACGGAAAATCTTTAAGACTTGTTACAAATTCTTCATTTAATTTTATATCTTTACCGTCATAATTTTCTATAATTCTGGGATTTACATTTTTTCCACTCATATCCGGAGATGTATCCATGTGTGAAATAAATCCAATGGTTTTCTTATTTTTATCGGTTCCCGGTAGTCTTGCATATAAATAACAATTCTCTGATAAATATACATCTTTAAGACCTAAGTCTTTCATTTCTTTTTCAAGATATCTAGCAAGTTCAAATTCTTTAGGGTTTGAAGGGCAAGTATCTGAGCTTTCATCTGATGTTGTTTCAAAACTAATATATTTTAAAAATCTTTCAACTAATTTTTCCAATTTTTATTTCTCCTTTAACTTATTTATTTTAAGAAATCTCCCTTAATGGAAACCTCTCCACTTGAAAGAATTTCCTTTTTGCCATCAACCTCTACTACTAAATTGCCCTTATCGTTTATATCAACTGCTAAAGCCTCTTTCATTTTGCCATTTAATTCATAATTAACAACTTTTCCCAGCACTAATGAGTGAGCCTTATAATAGTCCAAAATAGAGTTATTATCTTTTTTATAATAATTTATATAAAATTCATTTAGGAGGGTTCCAACAATTCTGTTCCTAAGGATATCTGTATCAAGGGCTCCAAAAACGTCCTTAATTTCTTCATCAATTTTTTGGGGATGTTTTAAATTTATACCAATACCCACAATTATTGATGAAACTGTCTTGGATTCAAAATCTGCATCAAGTTCTGACAAAATTCCGCAAACCTTCTTACCCTTTAAAAAAATATCATTAACCCATTTTATTTGAACTTCATTTCCTGTAAGTTTTTTTATAGCTTTTGCAACAGATACAGCTGATCTAACTGTAATTAAATCAAAATATGAAAAATCAAAGGTTTCTGTAGGCTTTAAAATTATTGAATAATAAATTCCCGTTCCCTTATAGGATTTAAAAGATTTTCCGGTTCTGCCTCTGCCATTTTTTTGATAATCACTTACCAGGCATGTAAAGTTTTTTATATCTTTTGAATATAAAAGTCTTTTTGCCTCAGTATTTGTCGAATCAATTTCATCATATAATAAAATATCTATATCTTTTAATTCATCTATTAAATATTCCTTAATTCCGGGAATTGAAAGAATATCAGATGAATTATCCAATTTATAGCCTTTTTTTGTTTGCGAATCTATTATAAAACCCTCATTTTTAAGTGAATTAACGGCTTTCCATATTGCAGTTCTTGAAATATTAAGTTTATCGGCGAGGTCTTGACCTGAAATATAAATGCCCCTATTTTTTTCAAGTTCTTGTAAAACTAAATCTTTTGTAGTCATTTAATCTCCTTTTTTATTTTAGTATATATTAATTATTAGTTCTTGTAAATTTCTAGCTGCCACCATGTCTTATTGACATATTAGTAAATTTACTGTAAAATTAAATTCTGACCTGGAGAGATGTCCGAGAGGTTGAAGGAGCACGCCTGGAAAGCGTGTATACGAGCAATCGTATCGGGGGTTCGAATCCCCCTCTCTCCGCCATTACCATGCTAGACGGGAAATTAGCGATGTCCTGTACCTGCAATTCGCTACAGCAGGGTCGAATTCCCCATCTCGGTTCTTAGCTATGCAGTCTGCCTCGAATAAGTGGTGTTGAGAGTCGGGTCCTACGCAATGAAAACTTACGAACCGTGTCAGGCCTTGACCGGAGCAGCACTAAGTAAGATCTTTCGTGTGCCGTATGGAGTGCCTGGCTTGAGCTAACTACTCGGGTACCGTGTGGAGTTAATTATCAAAATGGGGTGCATGGTTACATATGCCAAGAGGAAATATTTAAGATTTCCTCTTTTTTTAATCTTTTTTTCTTTTTCAAAAATATTTCAGCCCCAAGATAGAAGTCCATCTTATCTCCTGTTAAATAAAAATTATCTCTCAATATATTTTCTTTAATATATGTATAATCACAAATAATTGGGTCAATATTTGTTAGTATCCTATATTGATAAAGCATTTTTTTAAATAAGTCCTTATATAGGTGCAAGGCGGATGAAGCAAAGAATATTAAATCATATTTTTTTAAGTTAATTCCGCTTAAATATTCTTTTAAAATTTCCCAAACGACTAAATCTCCTGCAAAATTTGTGCATGCATTAATTAGATATGTTACATCTAATGTTTCAAAATTAGATGGTATTAAGTTATCCAAGAAATTATTTATAGATAAATTATTGGAGCTAAGCATTAACACTTTTTTGTCCTTTAAGGTTTCCTTTAAAGTTTTTATACCGAATTCAACATTTTCTTTTTCATACAAAAAAGCTGCTGCGTCCAAGTCACTAACAATTATTCTTTTTTCACCTTGTAGCTTTTGATAAATTTTTTCAGTTCTCGCCTTAATTTCAGCTTTTCCGTAAACTCCATAAGAAGAATATCGATTGTCTACATAATAATTTAACTTGTGGTCATATTCTTTAAATATATTAATTATACCTACATTTGAGTCATATATTGCCATAAAAATCTCCTGCTCTTACTTTAAAAACATTCTTGTAAATATTTCTATAAAATTTATAGGCCCTTTCAAGATCCTTATTTTTTTCAAAAATTGCAAAAATTGTTGGCCCACTCCCACTCATAAGAGAAATTCCATTAAAAGTCCTTAGTTTTTCTTTTATATAACAGAGGTCTTTATGTTCAGTAAATACAAATTTTTCCATTTTATTGGCTAAATTAACTGAAAGAAATTTATAATCATAAGCATTTAAAGCCCTTATAATTTCGTCTGTTTTTATCCTTTTTTCGTCCAATTTTAAGTTATTATAAACAATGGGCGTGCTAACTCCATAACCGGGATTCACTATTAAAACGTTGGGATATAAAAAGCTACCGCATGGACTTAATATGTTTCCAATTCCTGATGCTTTCATATTTTTATTATTTAACATAAAGGGAAAATCGGCCCCCAGTGGCTCTGATATTTTCATAAGGTCTTTTAAAGTCAAGTTTAATGAATATATCTCATTAATGGCCTGTAAAGTTGCAGCTCCGTCAGCAGTCCCACCTGCAAGTCCCGCCTGCATAAGTATATTTTTTTTTACCTTAACTTTTATAGGTAAGTTTTTTCCAATATATAAAGAAATTGCCTGATAGGCTTTGTAAATAATATTTTTTTCCTTGTTAAATCCGAAGTCTCCATAAATTTCTGTATCTTTAGAATTTTTATCAAAAAAAAGTTCATCATAGAGGTCGGTCTTAACCATTATAGTGGAAATATTATGGTAACCGTCCTGCCTTTTTGACAGCACGTCTAAAGACAGGTTTATTTTTGCGTATGCTTTTTTATATATCATAAGTCACCTCTGATTAATTATAATAAAAAAAAGCATAAAAAAAAAGACATATGAAATGCCTTTTAAGATATCAATTTTGCATCTGAGTATTTTACATCATCGTCAAGAATTGTCAGTTTGACTGTTGAAGTAAGTACGTCAGAATAGGTAAAAGATGATGTCACTATATCATCGCCATTAAATACATCTATTACAAATAAGCTAGGATAAATTGCCTTCAAAATTCCCCTTCTAGTTACAATCTTCTTTCGACCCTTGTTAGCTTTAACAATAATCTTCTTTCCAATATGTGACTCAAGTTCTCTCTTAATAATTTCCATTTGATTCATAAGCAATTCCTTTCTATCAAGTCCTTCAGCTACTTATTCATTTTATCAAATTTTGATATATATGTCAAGAAAATTATTATTTTAACTCATCTAAATATTTTTGTCAATGAATTTAAAAAATTTTTTTAATTTTTTTAATGGATATATCTTAGATTTTCATACTCCCTACAGATCCTTTTAATTTATAAGTTCAGTTCTCATACTCAATAAACCACTTATATAAACTTAAATTAAAAGCTAGCTTATTTGTTAGGTTAATAAAATAATTTTACTTAAAAACAAGGTCACTAAATTAAATAAATTTATTATGATACAAGCCTAAGATCTTCATCATTTTTAACCCTATTGTCATATTCTTTTCTTAAATCTTCTTCACTTATTTCTTCAGGCTTTATATCCAAAACAATCTTGCCCTTATCAAGCATTATAATTCTATCTGAATATTCAAGAGCATTCCTTAAATTATGAGTTATCATTAAAGTTGTAATCTTTTCTTTTTTTATTAAACTTTCTGTTTTATCCATAATGATTTTTGAAGTTTTTGGATCAAGGGCTGCTGTATGTTCATCCAAAAGCAAAAGTTCAGGCTTTCTTATTGTAGCCATTAATAGGGATAGAGATTGGCGTTGACCTCCTGAAAGAAATTTAACTTGGGTTTTTAACTTGTTTTCTAATCCAATATCAATTTCTTTTAGCTTTTCAATTATAGGATTTATATTTTCCTTTTGAACCAATCTTCTTAAAGTGAATTTTTTTCCTTTCTTTAATGCCATTGACATGTTTTCCAATATATTTAATGATTGACAAACTCCCATTGATGGATTTTGATTTACCTTACCTATATAAAGAGCACGTTTTTCTTCATCCATATTTGAAATTTTTATATCGCCAAGTGAAATTTCCCCTGAATCAGCTGGCAATTCTCCTGATATTATATTAAATAAAGTTGACTTTCCACAGCCATTGGCTCCTAAAATTGTGGTGCAGGTGTTTTCTTCTAAAGT
This sequence comes from uncultured Peptoniphilus sp., assembly GCA_902489255.1. Classification (GTDB taxonomy): domain Bacteria; phylum Bacillota; class Clostridia; order Tissierellales; family Peptoniphilaceae; genus Peptoniphilus_A. Next base: position 51,332 of record CABTZF010000004.1, read on the forward strand.
TAAGGAGAAGTTTTCAAATACTTTATTTTCTTCTTCAGTTCCCTTGTAAAATGTTTTATTTATGTTTTTTATTGATAACATGTCAATTTTCCTTTCTATTTTTTAATTTATCCAGACTAAGTCCTGCCATATTGTTATATATTATGAAAATTATTACTATAATTGCTGTTACAGCTTTTAAATCTGAAGGCTGCAAGCCTGCTGATATAGCTAGACCAAAAATTATTCTGTAAACCACCGCTCCTACAATTGCCCTTGTGGTTCTGTTTAAAAATCTGGCATTTTTTAAAAATGCATCTCCTATTACGATTGAAGCTAAAGCAGATACTATTATTGTTTGCCCCATGGTAATATCACAATAGCCTGTTGATTGAGCCATGAGTGAACCCGCAAGCCCAACCAGAGCATTTGATAAAATTAATCCATAAGCATAATACTTGTTTGGATTTTTCCCTAAAGATTTTACCAGCCCCGCATTATCACCTGTAGCTAAGAGCAGATATCCTTTTTCTGTTTTTAAAAACCAATCCATCAGGGCTTTTATCAGTCCCACTATTATGATTAAAATTATAACTTTGGGAATTTGTGGCAACAGAGAAAAAATAACATTATATTCATAAAAAGTTACATTTGATGTGCCGGTAATTCTTAAATTGACCGTATATAATATTGTCATTGTTAAAATTCCCGCAAGTATTGAATCTATATTAAACTTTTTATATAAAAAATATGTTAAATACCCGGCAAGTCCTCCTGCCGCAAATGCAAGAATCATTGCTATTATTGGTGATAATCCCGATGTCAGTACCTTTGCAAATACAAAGGCACCGAGGGGAAATGTTCCTTCAACTGAAAGATCTGCTAAATTTAAAATTTTGAAAGTTATTACTACTCCTATGGCAAGAATTGAAAATATTAAACCTGTTACCAAGGACTCCATTAATACTGAACTCATCTAATCTCATTCTCCTATTTTTATTACTTATTAATTAACTTTGCATCCTTACACAAATCCTCTATATTTTTAATACCCAGCATTTTTGCCGTATTTTCATTTACAACCTTACTTGCTTCAGTAGAAAAATATACAGGTATCTCTTTAATTTCTTTGCCTTTCAATATTTTTACAGCCATGTCGCCGGCAACTTGCCCAAGCTTTAAATAATTAGCCCCATTTGATAAAAGTATGCCGTTTTCGACAGGCCCTTCTTCAGCTGCAAAAGATGGTATTTTTCTATCAATTAATTTTTGTGAAATAATTTTTGCTGATGATGCAACTAAATTATCACTTAATACATAAAAAGCATCTATGTCATCTTTAAAACTTGCCATAGCTTGTGCAACATCATTAACATTATTAACTCCCTTATCTTCAACTTCAATAGATAAATTTTTAGTTGCTCTTTTTAATTCATCTATTTGAAATTTAGAATTTATTTCATTTGTTGAAAACAACAAGCCGATTTTTTTTGTTTGCGGGAAAAATTCTATAAAATTTTCCAGCTGCATATCAACAGATATATAATCACTGACTCCGGTTATATTTGCTTCCGGTTCTTCTAAATTTTTTACCAAACCGGCACTTACCGGATCAGTTACTGCTGAAAAAACAATCGGAATGCCGTTATTTGCATTTTTTGCTCCTTGAGCTGCCGGAGTTGCTATTGCATAAATTAAATCACATTTTTCACCTTCAAAGGCGGAAACTATTGTAGGTATCAAAGTAACATCTCCTGATGCATTTTTTAGAAGAATTTCTGCATCGGGAAATTCTTTTTTTACTTCTTCCTCAAAACCTTTTTCGCACCTATCAAGGGCAATGTGCTCTGACATTTGAACCACACCTATTTTTATTTTTTTTGAATTATCTCCTGTAGATGCATCAGTTGTATCTGTGCTCTCTTTTTTACCACAAGCACATATTATAAGTGCCATAAAAACTAATACCAAAAACTTCCTTAAATTTTTCATTTTTTTACCTCCTACAGTATAAAAAAATCTTTCGTCCTCTAAAGGGACGAAAGACTTGACTTCGCGGTACCACCCGATTTGTAATAAAATTACCTCTCAATTAAGGTCTAACAACCTCTAGCCTAAGTTAACGGTGGCTTCCGTATTTGCCTACTAAATTCAACAAATAAGCTTTAGAGTGTATTAAGATTTAAAAAATATGCCTTTCACCAGCCGGCAATTCTCTGAATTTTCCGTACAATCTCTTTTTTCTCTATCAACGCTTCTTTATAAATTAGCTTTAGTATAATATAAGGGCAAACTTTTGTCAAGCAAATTATTAAGTTTTTTTATTTTTTATTTACCTACAACTTCTGCATCTTTTAAAACTTCTGAATCCAAGTTTATACCTAATATTTCCGCTGTTTCCTTATTAACTTTCTTAACATTTTCCTTATTATCTTCTACGTGGATATTTTTAATATCTTCACCCTTTAAAATTTTTGCAGCCATTTTTGCAGCTTGTTTGCCGTGAAGATAATAGTCAACCCCTTCAGACATTAGAAGCCCGTTTGTAACTTGACCTTCTTCTGCAGAAAATGAAATAATTTTTTCATCATTTAAGATTTTGCTAATTATGGGTGCCGCTGAAGCAACCGTTGAGTCTGTCAATGCATAAAGAGCATCTATTTTTCCTTCAATAGAAGCAATGGCTTGAGGAATTTCGTTTATATTATTAATCCCGACATATTCAAGTTCAAGACCCATGTCCTTACAAATTTTCTTAACTTCTTCCATTTGGATAAGAGAATTTTTTTCGAATGTTGAATAAATAACTCCAATTGTTTTAATGTTAGAGTCTAATTTTAACAAGGTTTCTAATTGATTTTTTATTGGCACAGCGTCAGTAATACCTGTTATATTTTCAATTTTGTCATAAGCATCTACAAGACCTGATTCTACCGGATCAGTAACTGCTGAGAATATAATTTTCTTATTCGGCAGCGCAGTTTTTGCACCTTGAGCCGCAGGTGTTGCTATTGCATAAACAAGATCATAATCATCTCCGGCAAATTTTTTTGGAACAGTTGTGGTTAAGGTTGAGTCTCCATTTTCATTTTGAACTTCGATTTCTGCATCAATTCCTTCTTCCTTTAATCCATCAATAAATCCTTTTTTAGCATTTTCAAGAGAAATGTGATCCATATATTGGACAATACCAATTTTTACTTTTTCATCATCTTTTTTTTCTTCTACTTGTTTTTGTCCTCTACATCCTGCTAACATAGTTAAACTTAGTGCGACAGCTAACGTTAATGATAATTTTTTCATCTTTCTAACCTCCATTACAATAAAAAAACCTCCGCCCACATAGGGCGAAGGATCGCGGTACCACCTAATTTATAATTACAATAATTATATCTCTTTAAGATCTATCAATCTCTATCCTAAATAACGGTGGCATCCGTAGCAGTCTACTTGTTTTCAACCGCCATGCTTAAGAGTGAATATTACATATCTATTTACCTATGGGCTTTCACCAATCCCCACTCTCTAAAAGATAACTAGGATATCTTTCTCTCTTTCATTGCATCTATACTTTTATATTGCTTTCTTTTATGTCCTATATTCTAGCTTGCATTAAAATAATTGTCAAGCCTTTTTTTATTTTTTTATTTTGAAAATAGGAACCGGTACTCTCTTATGATTAGATTTTTTGTGCATATTATCAATTTTTTCTTTTATTTCCGGTTTTGGAACTTTTATTCCCCTAATGTAGGAGTCAAGTTCATCATAAGTAAAGCCCATTTCTTCTTCATCACTTTGCCCCTTCCAAAGACCTGCGGAAGGTTTTTTAGTGATTATAAATTCCGGTAAGTTTAAAACTTTAGCAAGTTCAAAAATATCAGTCTTTAATATATTTGCTATTGGATAAATATCTGCTCCGCTATCTCCATATTTTGTTGAATATCCAACATACCATTCGCTGCCGTTAGAAGGTCCCACCACTAAATAGCCTAAATCTTGACCATAATAATATAAAGTTGTCATCCTTAATCTAGGTTTTATATTTGACTTTGCCAATTTATTATTAGAAGTAAAAGTAGCCTTACATAATTCTTCATAAGTTTTTGTCAAATCTATAATCTCAGTTTGTAAATCAATAGCCTTAGCAATTTTTAAAGCATCTTCTTTGTCATCTTCAATGGAATCGCAGGGCATAATTAGACCCAAAGAGTTTTTAGGAAAAACTCTCTTACAAAGAGCTGCAACAACAGCACTGTCAATTCCGCCCGACAACCCAAAGATAAAGCCCTTTGCATTGGCTTCTTCTGCTCTTTCCTTTAGCCAAACTGCCAAGTCATCTCTTAATTTTTCATAATTCATTTTACTCACTTAATCTCCTATATACACAATCTCTAACAATATTAAAATTTTTATCCTCTAAAAATTTATCAAGTTCATCATCGTAGCTTCCCGGTTGAAAAAATATATTCTTTATTCCTAATTCTTTTGCTTCTTTTAAATATTCTTTAGCGAATTTAGGATTTACAATTATATCTATTGCATCAACTTGTCCCGGTATATCTTTAAGTGTCTTGTAAACTTTTTGTCCTTCAATCTCATCGTACTTAGGATTTACTAAATAAACTGTATAGCCCTTTTCTTTTAAAATTTTTGGTATTTTGTAACCAAATTTATCCTTATCTATTGTAGCACCAATTACTGCCCAATTTTTTTCTCTTAACATTTCTAATGCGTTCATATTTTCACCTCAGAATTTTTCCTTTTATAGTGGCCAGTTCTTCAACAGCCTCAACATTTATTTTTATTGTTCCTCCGGTAATATCAATTAAATCTTGAATAACCGGAGCTTTATCCTTAATATAAAGTTTTAGAGATACAACATCTGTAAACTCTTCTTTAATAATTTTATACCCATTTACCGAAAGATGATTTAAAATTTTACCATGAAAGCTATAATTATATGATAGTTTTGTCCTGTTAAAATTTTCTCTTATAACTCTTATAGATGCATCAAGACCAATTGTTGCGCATTTACTATAGGCCCTTAAAATACCTGAACCGCCCAATAAAATTCCGCCAAAATATCTGGTTCCCATTACTAATACATTTCTCATTTCTTCCCTTTTTAAGACCTCAAGCATGGGAAGCCCAGCTGTTCCTTGAGGTTCTCCATCATCTGAATACCTTTGTATATTAGCATCTTTTCCTATAATATAAGCATAAGTATTGTGAGTTGCATCTTTATAAACTTCTTTAACTTGTGAAATTATTTTTAATGCTTCTTCTTCTGATCTTACAAAATATCCGCTACCTATAAAGCGTGATCTTTTCTCAGTAAATTCTAATTTACCTTGACCTAGAACCGACTTATACATCTATTGCATACCTCTTTAACTTATGATACTCATCTTTGTCCAAACTAACCTCTATTTCAATTCCTTCATCTTTATAAAGAGGCTTTGCTCCAAATCTTTCTACTAGATTATATAATATATCTGTATCGTCGTAGGGAAATTGCAAAACAACATCAATATATTCTTCAGGTAAATTTCTTTCGATTGCTTCTAAAAGTTCATTCATATTTTTGTCATTTTTTGCTGAAATATAAATCTTGTCTGTCTTAATTCCCATCGGAAAAGGTGTATTTTTAAGGTCAATTTTGTCGGTCTTGTTAAAAACTGTAAGTATTTTTGTATCCTTGATTCCTATTTCTGTTAAAATATTCATTGTTGTGTTGTAGGCAATTTCTAAGTCAGAACTTGATGCATCTATTACATGAACTATTAAATCTGAATATTTAATTTCTTCTAAAGTTGACTTAAAAGCTTCAATTAATTTGGTGGGCAGCTTTGAAACAAAGCCAACAGTATCTGTAATAATAAATTCACGCCCAGAAAGAAGTCTTGCCCGCCTTGCACTTGGGTCTAAGGTCGCAAAAAGCATATCTTCAACAAAAACTTCTTTTGAATCATTTTCTTTTATTCTATTTAGAATAGTTGATTTGCCGGCATTTGTGTATCCTACAAGTGAAACTGTTGGGAGTTTTGAATTTATCCTTCTGGTTCTTATTGTATTTCTGGTTTTTTTTGCTTTTTTTAATTTTTCTTTTATTTTATCAATTTCTCTTAAAAGCCTTCTTCTGTCAGTTTCAATTATTTGTTCTCCCGGGCCTCTGGTTCCTATGCCTCCCCCGGTCCTTGACCATCCTTTTATACCTAAAAGTCTTGGCAATTGATATTCAAGTTGAGCAAGCTCCACTTGCAATTTTCCTTCATAAGTAGTAGCTCTTAAGGCAAATATATCCAAGATTAAATTTGTCCTATCAATTACTTTCTTCTTAATTTTATCTTCTAAATTTCTTACTTGAATTCCGCTAAGCTCGTCATTAAATACAATGGCATCTGCTTCCATGTTCTCGGCCATTTGTTTAATTTCTTGTACTTTCCCTTGACCTACTAAGTATTTTGGATTAAATTTTTCCAAATTTTGAGTCATCTGACCAATAACTTCGGCCCCGTCAGCATAGACCAAATCACTAAGTTCTTTCATGGATGTTTCTAAAGAATTTGGATATGCTCCTAAATCAGTTCCAACAATTATTACCTTTTCTATTTTTTTACTTGATAAATCTTCCATATCTTAATTATACTACATAGGCTGCCATTTCCATATATATCTTTTTATAGTATTAATTTTAAGCTAATGTTATAATTAATTAGGTGAGTATATGAACTTTAAAACCCTAACAAAAAAACAAAAAATACAAATATCATTATTAATATTGTTAATAATTTTTATTTTTCTTATAACTATTCTCGCTTCAGCCGTTTTATCCGTAATAATAAAAACTCCTGATACGATTTTAGAAAATATTTCAAATACCTTTAATCAAACTTCATCAATTTATAGTGAAGATGGCAAGTTGTTGGAAAAAATTAATTCATTGGAATATAGGACAATAGTTCCCTTGGGAAAAATTCCAAAAAATTTGCAAAATGCCTTTATTGCTATTGAGGACCATCGATTTTTGACTCACAAGGGACTCGATCCTATAGGAATCGGTGCATCAATTTTAACTAATCTTAAAACAGGAGCCTTTACCAGAGGCGGCTCAACAATTACCCAGCAAATGGTTAGATCTATTTATTTAACCAATGATAAAACTTTTAAACGAAAACTTCAAGAAGCTTATTTAGCCCTAAGAGTTGAAGAAAATCTTTCAAAAGGTGAAATTCTTGAAGCCTATCTAAATAGAATTAATCTCGGTCAAGGTGCCTATGGAGTTCAAGCTGCCAGTCAAACTTATTTTTCAAAAAATGTTTGGGAGCTTAATATTTCTGAATGTGCTCTTCTGGCGGCTATTGCAAAATCCCCTGCAGAATACCCGCCTTTTAAAACTGTTCCAAGTCAATATCTTGATGAGAATTCTATTCTTATTGGTAATAAAGATGTAAATGGTGAAGAAATGTACTTGGTACTAAACCAAAAATCTCTAGACAGGCAAAAAATTGTTCTAAAAAGAATGTATGAATTAAATTATATAGGGGAAACAGAATACAAGGCAGCTATTAATTTTGATTTATCATCGGATCTTAAACCTGCAAATCTTAAACACCATACTATGAGTTCCTATTCTACCGACTATATAAAAAGTGAAGCAAGCAAATATCTTGCTCAATTTTATAATATTCCTTTTGATGAAGGAGAACATAAACTCTTTACAGGCGGTTTTAAAATATATTCATCTATAGATGAAAACCTTCAAAATAAGGTTGAAAATATGTACAAAAATTTTACTGCCAAAGTTATTGAGGGTGGCCTTTCTAGTGGTGGAAGTAAAATGCTTAATTTTACTTTGGATGAATATGGTTCAATAACTTATAATGATGAAATACTTTACTTTAAAAGAGCTGATCATTTTACTGAAGATTTCTCTTTTATAATCGGTCCTTCCGACTACAATATTTCATCTAAAAAAGATATAAAAATTGATAGTAGATTTTTTAGACAAGTAGGAAAAAAAATTGACTTTATAGACCTTTATGAAATTAATGACAAGGGTATACTTTTAACTTATGATATAGGAAATTTAATTATAGATGATTCCTATGTGTCCATGAAAAAAAATTATTTAATTATTGACGGGGCCTTTGTAAGAGAAAATAATGACCTCTATAAAATAGATGAAAATAAAAATCTAATAATTAATCCAACCTACATTAATATAAATAAAGATGCGATAGTCCAACCTCAGTCTTCAGCTATAATAGCAGATAATGAAGATGGATTTGTTAAGGCTATAGTTGGCGGTTTGGATGTGGATACAAAAAAAGCAAAAATTTTAAATAGAGCAACAGATTCTCACAGGGCGCCCGGCTCACTCATAAAACCCTTTACCGTTTACCTGCCTGCACTTGAAAATTCCTTTACTCTTGGCAGCGTTTTTGATGATGTTCCTATAAGTATTGACGGTTATATGTGGCCCATAAATTCTTATAATTCTTTTAAAGGTCTTACCACTTTAAGGCATGCGATAGAAAACTCATCAAATGTAATATCTGCTGAAATTATAGAAGACATAGGCCTCGATAAGTCTTTGGATGTATTAAGAAGATTTAATATAATTAAAGAAAACCCCTCTGAAGATTTTTTCATAGATTCAAATGAAAATCCAAAAAAAAATGATATGAATCTCAATGCCTTGGCGCTTGGAAACATGCAAAAGGGGCTTAGCCTTAATGAGCTTATGAAAATGTATCAAACTGTTGCAAATAATGGAGTTTCTAAAGAAATGACAGCCATAATTAAAATTGAAGACAATAATGGCAATATAATTATTGATAATAGAAATAAGCAAAAAAAATTAATTGAAAAAACAGTAAATTATCTTTTAAAAGATGCTCTAAGAACTAATGTAGAAGAAGGAAATGCAAGAGGTACAAGGCTTGACCTTGCAACAACTTATGCCTATAAGGGAATAAATTCATTTTCTTCAGACCTATGGTTGGTAGGTTTTTCTAAAAACTACACTATAGGCACTTGGATTGGAGCAGATTCGCCAAAAATTTCTTTGAATACAGATGAAAATCTAATAATTAAATTATTCAATAGCCTCAGCAAAAATCTTGAAGATGATTTTGCAGAAAAAGAAAGGCCGCCATTTATTGTTGAAAAAAATATATGTGAAAAAAGCGGTAAATTGGCCACAAAATTAACAAGTGATGCCGATGCAAATTATGATGAAATATTTATTAAAGGCACAGAACCTACAGATTATGATGATTTATATAAAAAATATTTAATTTGTATAGACTCCGGTCTGCTATCAACCCAATATTGCCCGGCTGAAAGTGTAGAATATAATGTATTATTTGAAAGAAAAGGCGGCTACGACCCCAAAAAACATTATGATATATATCCCGAAGACTATGTAGAAATTCCTGAAAAATATTGTGATGTTCACACAAGAAGTTGGTATAAGGAAAATGTCCTGGAAAAGGATGAAGAAGAAAATAGGGATAAAAAAACTAAGATTCACAAAAATTATAAAAAAACCAAGGGAGGTAAAAAATATGAAAAATCTAAAAAAAATTAAATATCTTTATACAATAGGAAAATTTCTCCTTAAAAATAATAATAAGAAATATTCTAAAATTAAATTTAAAAAAATAGCAAGCCACAATGGAAAAATTCTCTACCACCTAGGAAGAATAAAATTAAGAAATATAAAAAAATCTTTCATATAAGAAAAATATAATTATATCTTAGTAAGATTAATAAAATTATATTATTCTCTAAGAATTTAGCCATAAATACTAGATTTTTTCCTTTCTCTAAGGTATAATAAATTATTGTACTTGGAGGGGATTATGAAAAATAAAAAAGTGGTTCTGGGTATGAGCGGTGGCGTTGATTCGTCAGTTGCCGCAATTCTTTTAAAAAACCAAGGCTTTGATGTTATTGGAGTTTTTATGAGAAATTGGGCTGATGACGGAATATGTACTGCTGCTGATGATTATATGGATGTTGTTAAAGTTGCATCCGCCCTTAATATTAAATATTTCACTGTAAATTTTGAAAAAGAATATAGGGACCAGGTTTTTTCATATTTCCTTAGGGAATATAAAAAGGGACGAACTCCCAATCCCGATGTAATGTGTAATACAGAAATTAAATTTAAAGCCTTCCTTAATTATGCTTTGAATTTTGATGCCGATTACATTGCAATGGGGCATTATGCCCGTACAAAAACAATAAACGGAAGAACCTATCTTTGTAGGGGGGCTGATAAAAATAAGGATCAATCTTATTTTTTATCAAGAGTTAAGGAAGATGCCCTGAAAAGAACTCTCTTCCCCGTTGGTGACTTACAAAAAAGCCAAGTAAGACAAATTGCCAAAGATTATAAGCTTTCTACTGCTGATAAAAAAGATTCCACCGGAGTATGTTTTATCGGTGAAAGGGATTTTAATAAATTTTTGGACCAATTTCTTTTTACTAAGCCCGGCAAAATTGTAGATATTGACGGAAATGTTTTGGGCAAACATTCAGGCCTTATTCACTATACAATAGGTCAAAGACGTGGTATTGGTATTGGTGGCATAGGAAGTGGCGAACCTTTTTTTGTGGCTGATAAGGATTTAAAAAATAACCTGCTCATTGTAGCTCAAGGTGAAAAAAATCCGGCTCTTTATAAAAAAATCTTTGAAGTTGAAGATTTATTTTGGATAAATGATGAAGTAAAATTCCCCCTTAATATAAGTGTAAAAATCAGGTATAGGGCAAAAGATGAAGAAGCTGTACTTGAAACCAAAGAGGGCAAGTATTTTGTAAATTTAAAAAATCCCCTAAAGGGGATTACTCCCGGTCAAGTTGCCGTATTTTATAATGATGAAATTTGTCTTGGCTCAGGGATTATAAAATAGGAGGTATTTATGGCATTATTAAAATTAAGTTCTAGAAAAGAACATGGTAAAAACAAAGTCGATAAGTTAAGGGTTAAGGGCTTAACACCTGGTGTTATTTATGGTAAAAATAGAGAAACTTTATCTATTTGCGGTCACGAAAATGAAATTTCTAAATTATTTCAAGAAGTTGGTTCTTCTGTAATTTTTGAAGTTGAAATTGATGGAGAAAAAACTTCTGCTTTATTTAAAGAAGTTCAAATGCATCCCTTTAAAAACAGTATCCTTCATTTTGATTTATATGAAGTAAATATGAACGAAACTCTTACTATTGTTATTCCTGTTGTCTTAGTTGGTAGAGATGAAATAAGAGTTCAACCTTCTAACTTAATTCAAGTTATAAATGAAGTTGAAGTTAGCTGTCTACCGAAATATCTTCCTTCAACAGCTGATGTGGATGTAAGAGAAATGCAAATTGGCGATACTGTAACAGTAGCTGATCTTGATGTTTCTAAAGATGAAAATATAACAGTAAATCTTCCGGCTGATGAAGTTGTTGCAACTTTATTAGAACCTAGAGAAGAAATTGAAGAAGAAATTACCGGAGAAGAAAGCGCAGAAGTTCCAACGGTAGCTGAAACTGAAAAGAAAGACGAAGATTAAAAATAGGCTCTATGTCAAATATTGGGGAGGCTCGTTAATTCGAGCCTCTTTCCTTATGAAAAAAAGAAGGCTTAGAAGCTACTAGGACATCAAAGCCAATATATAAGCAAAAGATGTCCCTCTTTACCATCCAAGAAAAGAGAGACATCTTTATTGTAAGAAAGAACTAAGCACTTAGCTCAGTTCTTTCTTTTACTGCTAATAATTTAACAAATATTTACTTGTCTAAGACTTGTAAAATCAGATTTATAAAGTCTCTCAAAGTCCTTATACCTTTGAAGTTTTTATTTTGCAACTTCTCTTATAATTAGAACTTCCTTTGTATTTCCATTCCAGAAAATATCCTTGCCATCCTTTAAGCCCAATGCTCTTGCAATATTTGCTATTGGTAACATTGTTCTGTTATTTCTCATGACCGGTTTAACATCACTTTCATATACTTTTCCGTTTACGATTATTTGATTAGTATCTACTGGAATTTTAACTACATTTTCATCATCTATTAGAATTACTGTTCTGCTATCATTATCCCATTGAACATTAAATCCTAATGCTTCAGCTACAAATCTAATTGGTAGCATTGTTCTGTTGCCTTCAATAAATGGTGCAATGTCCATAAATACTTTTTGGTCTACGCCATCTACTGATTTGATCAATTCTTTAG
>CABTZF010000005.1 GCA_902489255.1 uncultured Peptoniphilus sp.
AATTTTTAATAAGATTTTTTATAGATATTTCTGCTAAATCTTTTTTTAGGATAATATTCTCTTATAGTCCATTAGATTTTTCATTACTTTTTCTTTGTCGTGCTGAACATAATCTGCAAAATAGAAAAGTCTATGCCAAACTTTTTAACTTCATTTTAATAGGAAATTCTTTCCTATCTGAAGTAAAATTCTCTATATAGGAAAGTTGTAATTTGCAAAATATAATTTTGAATACAGCTTTTCTTTAGGCTTTTAACATTTTAACGATGTTAGTATGAGTTTTTATTTTTTATTTGTATTAAATTTTACAACATAGCATTTAAAATAATTTTGGCTTTTGACAGTAGCTAAAATCATAAATAGTTGAAATAATTTTATATTTACATTACAATAGTAGATATTTATAAAGGAGAATAAAGATGAATTATGGAATTTTAACTATTTTACCACCAATCATTGCTATAATTTTAGCTTTAATTACTAAAGAAGTAATAACTTCTTTACTTTTAGGAATATTAGCCGGAGGGTTAATTTTCACAGGTGGAAATTTTATTGAGGCTATAGAAGAAGTTTTTACCCTTATGGGAACTAAACTTGGTGATAACTCTCTAATGATTATGTTTCTTGCTCTTCTGGGTTCGCTTGTCATGGTCATGAATATGGCTGGAGGTTCTTTTGCCTATGGGAAATGGGCCGGAACAAAAATTAAAAGTAAAACTTCCGCAAAGCTTGCCTCCGTTATATTGGGAATATTAATTTTTATTGATGACTATTTTAATTGCCTAACAGTAGGAGCAGTAATGAAGCCTATCATCGATGAAAATAAAGTGTCTCGTGCTAAACTTGCACAAATAATTGATTCAACTGCGGCTCCAATTTGTATTATGGCTCCAATTTCTTCTTGGGCAGCCTCAGTTGTTGCAATTATAGGAGAAGCGGGAATTGAAAATCCTATGGGAGTATTTTTAAAAACAATTCCCTTAAATGCCTATGCTTTACTTACTATTTTTTGTATTTTATATTTTTGTTTTTCTAAAAATGAAATTGGAGTTATGCAAAAATATGAAATAAATGATACATCAAAAATTGTGGATAAGGACGAAGTTGGTTATATACATTCTAAGGATGGAAAAGTTTATGACTTGGTAGTTCCAATTTTAGTATTAATCTTAACAACTCTTCTTATGATGCTAAGAACTGGAGGATTTTTTGAAGGATCAAATGCAGCTGAAGCTTTTGGAAATGCCAACGTTAATTTATCTTTAGTTCTAGGTTCGGTTACGGGACTTTTTGTTGCTTTTATTATGTATTTACCTAGAAAACTTTTAACATTTAATCAATTTATGTCAGGCATAGTTGAAGGTATGAAATCAATGATATCTGCAATAGTTATTTTAACCTTAGCTTGGACCATTGGAGGAATAACTTCTGTTGATTATTTAAATACAGGAGGCTATATAGCTTCAAAAATTTCAAATTCACAAATGCCCATGTGGCTACTTCCGACAATAATTTTCATAGTTGCCGCATTTCTTTCATTTTCAACGGGAACCGCTTGGGGTACTTTTGGTATTTTAGTGCCGATTATTGTGTCTATCTTAGTTGAAACTAAAACTATGGATTATTTGGTTATTGTTTTGGCGGCAATTTTTTCCGGTTCAGTATTTGGTGACCACTGTTCGCCAATTTCAGATACTACAATTTTATCTTCTGCAGGAGCGGGGTGCGATCATATAGCCCACGTTTCGAGTCAGCTGCCCTATGCAATAATTTGCGGAATTGCGGCTGCTCTTGGATTTTTGACAGCAGGTATAACAGGAATTAAATATATAGCCGTTCCTGCGGCAATAGTTATCTTACTTATAATTATTTATTTTTATAAGAAACACACTATTAAAAAATACGGTCAAATAGAAGCTTAATTGTAAATGCTAAAGTGAAATATTCATTTTAGCATTTTTGCATATATAGAGATAAAAAGTTATACTTATAGTATAATAATTAAAAAAAATGGAGGATTTATGGCTCTTAAAATTGAACTTGCAAATCTAGTAAAAATGAAAGTAGATGCTATAGTAAATGCTGCAAATATATATTTATCAAGAGGGGGAGGAGTTTGCGGAGCGATTTTTGAAGCTGCTGCATCAGACCAGCTGAGCATAGATTGCAAAAAACTTGCTCCAATAGAAACCGGTCAAGCAGTTATAACTAAGGCTTATAATTTGCCGGCAAAATATATTATTCACACGGCAGGACCTGTTTATAGAGATGGTAAAAGCGGTGAAGAAATTCTCCTTCGAAATTCCTATATAAATTCATTGGAATTGGCTAAAAAATATTCTATCAAGTCTTTGGCTTTTCCGCTTATATCATCAGGAATTTATGGATATCCATGGAAAGATGCGGCTAAGGTTGCTGTAGCAAGTATAAGAGATTTTTTGAAGGATAATGATATTGATGTCAGCATAGTTGTCCTTGATAAAAATATTTATAATTATTTAAAAACCTTATGATAATTGAAAATATAGAAAAAAAGATAATCCTATCTTTATTCGGTGAAAGCAGGGAAGAAATTCTTCTTAATGCAAAAGAATTGACAAAAACAAGTGTAGAAATAATTGAATGGCGATTGGATTATTATAAAGATTTTGAAGATATAAATAAAGTTTGCGAGTTGGCAAAAATTTTAAAAAAAATATTGAATAAAAAAATTTTTTTGATAACATTGAGGTCTCAAAATCAGGGCGGAAGGGCAAAATATGATCAGATATTTTTTAAAAAATTTGTAGAAAATATTTCCAATAAAAAATTTTTAGATATTATTGATGTAGAATATTCCATGCCCAAAGATTTTAAAAATGAAATTTTATCAATTATACATGACAAGGGGCTACCGGCTCTTTCTTCTTATCATGATTTTGAAAAAACTCCCGATACAAATTTTATGTTAGAAATTTTAACAAATATGGATACTAGTGGTTTTGATATCTTAAAACTTGTTACCAGAGCCGAAAATTTTGAAGATTCTTTAAAAATCTTGAATGTTTGCAATACATATAGGGAAAAAACACAAAAAAAATTGATACTTATGGCAATGGGGGATTTTGGTAAGGTGACAAGAATTGCGAATCTTTTATTCGGTAGCGACTATACCTTTTCCTTTATTTCAGAAAACTTGGCTGATGGTCAAATTCCTTATAAAAAAATGCTTAGGATTTATGATGAAATTTTATGAAAGTTAGAATAGAAGCAAATAAGCTAAGGGGAAAAGTTGCCGCACCCTCTTCAAAAAGTTTAGCCCATAGGGATATAATCCTGGCAGCTTTGGCAGGGGGGCAAGCAGAAATTAAACTGAATAATTTTTGTGAAGATATTGAAGTTACTGTTGAAGCCTTAAAAAATTTAGGATTTAATGTTGGTAAAAACAATGATTCTTATTTATTAAAGGAAAGGGAGAAAATTAAAAAAGGGAAAATTGATTTTAAGGAATCAGGAAGTTCCCTAAGATTCATCTTGCCTCTGGCAAATTATTTTGCTAAAGAAGTTTATTGTTCTGCAGGCTCATATCTAAGCAAAAGGCCAATAAAAGAGCTCCTTGACCAACTTAGAGCAAATAATTTTTTGATTTCTTCTGACAAATTGCCCTTTGAGTTAAGGGGAGAGTTTATTGGAGGGGAATTTTCTTTTCCGGGCAATATAACAAGCCAATATATTTCAGGAATATTAATGGCGGCATCTAAAGTTAATAAATTAACTAAGATTATTGTAAAGGGGCCTTTACAATCAAGACCTTATATTGACTTAACAGTTGATGAATTAAAAAAATTCGGCACAGATGTGCAGGCAGGAGAAAATTTTTATAAAATAAGGGGCGGAAAATTAAAAATCCCTGAAACTATTAATATTGAAGGAGATTGGACCAACGCTGCTGTTTTTATTTGTGCAAATTATATGGGTTCAAATATAAAAATAAGTAATTTAAAAATTGATTCTATACAGGGAGATAAAAAAATTTTAGAAATTGTAAAAGCTATGGGGTCAAAAGTTTTTTTTGAAAACGGGATTTTAACAAATACCGGAGGCTATGAAAAGGAAATGGAAATAGATATTTCTGATATTCCTGATCTAGGACCGGTTTTGGCGGTAATTTTAGCAAGTTCCGAGAAAAAATCAAGGCTTATAAAGGCAAGCAGGTTGAGACTAAAAGAAAGTGACAGGTTGGAGTCGATTTCAAAGATGATAAATAATTTAGGAGCAAGGGCAAAAATCATTGGCGATACTTTAGAGATAAGCGGACGTATAGTTGGTGGAAAAGTTAATTCTTTTAATGATCACAGGATTGTGATGGCGGCAATTTTGGCATCAACTTTTGCTAAAGAAAATATAATAATAGAAGGAGCAGAAGCTGTTGAAAAGTCCTATAAAAAGTTTTTTGAAGATTTTAAAAGCCTAGGAGGTAATTTTGTCTGTTATAGGTAAAAATATTAAATTTACAATTTTTGGGGATAGTCACGGACCCTATATTGGTGGAGTCTTGGAAAATATTAAACCGGGTTTGGAAATTGATTTTAATGAATTGGAAAAATTTATGGGAAGGAGAAAATCCGGAAAAAAATTTACCAGTAAAAGAATTGAAACTGATGAGGTTAATTTTTTGTCGGGTATGGATAATAATATATGTCAAGGTATTCCCATAGGATTTATAATAAAAAATAAAAATCAAAATTCTTCAGATTATGACAATTTAAAAGATATACCAAGGCCTTCTCATGCTGATTACACTTCATTCGTAAAATATAAGGGTTTTTCTCCAAAAAAAGGTGGCGGATATTTTTCCGGAAGGTTAAGTGCTGCCATGTGTCTGGCAGGATTTTTTGCCCTTACAGAACTGAAAACTTATGGTATAAAAATTTATTCACACTTAGCAAGTCTAGGAAAAGTTTCAGATAAAGATTATAGGGAAATTACAGGAGAAGAATTTGAAATTTTGAAATATTTAGATATTCCTATGGCAGATGAAATTTCAAGGTTAGAAGCGTCAAAAGAAATTGAAAAGTTAATTATAGAAAGAGATTCTGTCGGCTCAAGCATCAGATGTTTTGTAAGAGGTGTGGATCCGGGATATGGTGGAAATCTTTTTGATAATTTAAGGGGAGAAATAAGTAAGTATATTTTTTCAATACCCGGGACTTGCGGCATAGATTTCGGCAGCGGATTTTCTGCTATTGAAAGTTACGGTTCTATAAATAATGATTCTTTTTACTGGGAAAATGGAAAGGTTAAAACCAGGACAAATAATTCAGGGGGTATTCAGGGCGGAATCACAAACGGCATGGATATTGTTTTTAGGGTAGCCTTTAAACCAACAGCTAGCATAGGCAAGAAAGAAGAGACTGTAAATTTAATAAAAAAGACTTCTGAAGAAATTAATATTAAGGGAAGACATGATGTCTGCATCGGCTTGAGAGCCTTGCCGGTTGTGGAATCATTAACGGCCCTTTGTATTTTGGATTTGGTGAAAAATGAACGAATTTAGAGAAGAAATTGATAAATTAGATAAGAATATTACCGATCTTTTGATAAAAAGATTTGATATGAGTTTGCAAATAGGCCTTTATAAAAAGACTAATAATATAGAAATTGAAAATTTAGAAAGAGAAGAAAAAATTTTAAAATCTTTAGAAGGACCCTATGAAAAGAAATTAAAAAATATTTATAAGTTTATTTTTAAAGAAAGTAAGGACCTACAAAAAGAGCTTCACAAATTATTGCAAAAAAATATTGTTCTAATTGGAATGCCTGCCAGCGGAAAAACGACCGTTGGTAAAATTGTGGCAAAAAAAACGAATAGAACATTTTATGATCTTGATGAAGAATTTACCGGCTTATATGGAAACCCTGAAAGATTTATTATTGAGGAGGGTGAAGAGGAATTTAGGACTCTTGAAAGTGAAATTTTAAAAAAGTTTTCTGACAAAAATTATGCGGTAATAGCAACAGGTGGTGGCATAGTCGAAAGACAAGAAAATTACCTACCCTTAAGGGAAAATTCCATAGTTTATTACCTTGACAGAGACACAGACAAGCTAAAACTTTTTGGGCTTCAACCCGCTTACAAAAATAATCTCTATAAATTAAAAGAAAAAAGAGAAAAATTATATATAAGGTTTTCCGATGTTACCATAAAAAACAACTCTACTCCCGAGGATGCGGCTTTGGAAATTATTAAAAACTTTAATAAGACAAGGCTTGTAATGCTAAGAGCCGGGGTGTTATTATAATAGAGGTGATAAAATGAAAAGAATAATTTTTTTAATAATGGCTTTGCTGTTATTTACAGCCTGCACTTCTCATAAGAAACCCGTAATTGTAGAAAGTTCTGACAAAAAAATGGAAAAATATGAACTTGAGTTTTACGATACCTTCGATACTGTTATAACAGCTGTAATTTATTCTTCGGATGAGGAGAAGGCCAATGAAGACTTAAATTATTTGGCAAAAAGATATAGGGAATTAAATGCTCTTTTTGATAGATACAAAACCTATGACGGTCTTGTAAATGTAAAGACAATAAATGACAATGCAGGCAAAAATCCTGTTAAAGTTGATCCGACTCTTTATGAGTTGATAAAATTTTCAAAAGAAAACTATACAAAAATTTCAAATAAAACAAATATTGCAATGGGACCTATTATTGATGTATGGAAGGCCTACAGCGATAAATATATAGAAGGAAAGAACAAAGAAGAAGTAAAAAAAATTATGGGTAATTATTTACCGGACCAGGCATACTTGGAATCCTTGAGGCAATATACAAATATTGACGGAATAATTTTAAATGATGAAGAAAGAAGCGTTTTTTTAAAATACCCGCAAATGTCTTTAGACTTAGGGGCAGTTGCCAAGGGTTATGCTACTGAAATTATCGGAGAAGAACTTAGACAAAAAGGTGTTGAGTCCCTTTTAATTTCAGCCGGAGGAAATGTTAAAATAGTTGGCTCTCCTGTAGACGGCAGAGAATATTTTTCAATAGGGATTCAAAACCCTAATTTGGAAGATGAAAATCCGGTTATTCTCACCTTAAAAGCTAAGGATATTTCAATAGTTACAAGCGGTGACTATCAAAGATATTTTGACCTTGACGGAAAAAGATATCCTCACATAATTGACCCTGACAGCTTAAGACCAAGCGATAATTTAAAATCAGCTACAGTAATATTAAAAGATTCGGGCTTATGTGATTTTATTTCTACTGCAGCCTTTTTATCAAATAATGATGAAATTGAAGAAATTGCAAATAAAACAAATAGTAAAATTATTTGGATAGATAGTAACTTAGATATCAAGGGAACGCAGGGTGCAGAAGAATATATAGATGAAGGGTGATTGAATGAGAAATAATACCAGAGGATTATTTATTCATATTTTTGTTGGAATAATAATTTTTCTAATGGCTTTTATAATAAATTTATCAAAGGCACTAAGGTCAATAATATATGGAAATATTGTATTTAGAATCATAATTTCCCTAGTGCCCATTCTTCTTTATTATAATTTTTCAAAAGTTATGTCTAAAAAAAAGAATCCCAAGCTTGATTATTTAAGCGGAAATTTAATAGTTTTATTTGCTCTTGTTTTATTTGTGCCAGGATTTTTATTTACAGGGAAAAACTTTTTTTCTTTAGCCATAGCATCAAAAGCTATAAAATTCCCCTTTGAAATTTTTCTGCTGCCACAAATATATGTAATAAAAGTTTTAAATATCCCCTATAATTTATTAAGCTTAATTTTGGCAACCTTGGCTCCGACACTTATTTATGGAATAAGCATTAGGATATCGAGAGAAAAAATCAAAAATAAACAAAGGTTAAATAGAAACCTGAGAAAAAAACATGAAAAGTAGATTTAAGTATTTCTTATTTTTGCTGGCAATTTTAAGCCTTTTTTATTTTTTTGAAAATAGGTCCCCGATATATGAAGAAGCTTATATCATAAAGGTACTTGACGGTGATACTGTAAGGGTCAGGCTACAAAACGGCAGAATTAAAAAAGTTAGACTGATTGGCATTAATTCACCGGAAAAAGGTAAGGAAAAATATGCGGATGAGGCATGGCTATATGCAAAAAAACTTATACTTAATAAATATGTTTACTTAGAAAAAGATATTTCCGATACCGACCAATATGGGAGGCTACTTAGATATATTTGGTTAAAGCAAGTTGATAAAAAGGACTTAAAAAATATAGGAGTCTATAATGTTTCAGCTATAATGTTAAAAAATGGCTATGCCAGGTGCTATACATTTAAACCGGATATAAAATATTTGGATGAATTTAAAAAAATTGAGAAGAGAGCTAAGAGAAAAAATCGTGGACTTTGGGATTTTAAGGAAGAAGTCACAAGAGGAAACAAGAGGTGAAATATGTATAAATATAATATGGAAGAGCTTTACAAAAAAGCTGTGGCTAAATTAGAAGAAGTGGGCGTTAAATTAGAGGATATAGGAGATCTTGTTGTGACCTTACAAAAACCTTTCATGCCTCATTTAACCCTTGAAGATGCTGTTGAAAATATTAAAATGGTCCTGCACAAAAGAGAAGTTATTCATGCAATTTTAACAGGTCTTGCAATTGATGAGCTTGCAAGTAAAAAAATGCTACCTGAACCGATTCAATCAATAATTTCAAATGACGAAGGTCTTTATGGAATTGATGAAGTTTTGACCTTCGGTATAGTTAATTGTTATGGGTCAATCGGCTTTACTAATTTTGGATATCTGGACAAAGAAAAAAAAGGTATTATAAAATATTTAGATGAACAAAAATCTAAGGATGTTGTAACAACTTTTGCAGATGATATAGTAGCAGCTATTGCGGCTGCAGCTGCCGCAAGGATAGCCCACAAAAATATTGAATAACATTGACTGATTTTTAAAATCAGGGACTTTGTCAATTGTGTTTGTAAAGAAAATATGCATTATTTATGGTTTAAGAAATATGTCTTAAGCCATATTTTTAGTATAAAAATTAATCCTATATTAACTTCAATAATAACGATTAAATTGGGGTTCACCCTTGTGAATTGTCTAAGCAAATTTATTTTATATGGATATGGTTAAGAGATTAATTATATATTTATGAGAGTAGAAATAGTGCCGGTTTATAGCCGACACTATTTTAAATTTGTAGAATTATTTAATAATTATTTTCCAAGTTTCTAAAAGATTATCAAAAGTTTTTTGGTATTCGTGAGTGCAGGAAGCTTCTATTATTTCATGGTAAGCCCAGTGACTTTTTTCTAAATCAATGAAATTTTTAACTTGATCTTTAACTTTTGCAAGACCTTCTTCAGTAACTTTTCTGTCAAAAAGGCTATTTAAAATTCTAGCAGTTTCAGCTCTTGTAATTGCGTTGTCAGGTTTAAATGTTCCGTCAGGATATCCTGAAATTCTGTTATTTCCAAAACTTTGATTTATTGCAGCTTCATATTTGTGCCCATAAATATCAGGGAAAGTTGCCCTGGCATTGTTTTCTTTGTCTATGTGAGAAATTAATTGTGCAAGTTCTGCCCTTGTAATTTTTTCATCAGGTCTAAAAGCTTCGCCCTTCTTTTCTTCAAGAATTCCATTTTTATAAGCCGCATTTACAAAAGGTGCGTACCAAGCATTAGCCTTGACATCTTTAAATATTTCTTCGCCTTCAGTTAAAGGATAAGCCTTTAATCTTACAACCATCGTTACAGCCTCAGCTCTGGTTACATTGCCGTCAGCTTTTACAGTATTGTCAGGATAGCCGCTGATGTATCCTATGTGAGTTCCACTTGCCTTTTCTGTCACTTTTTTCACAGAGTCAGCTTGTGCAAATACAGGAAAGGTGTTTATATGTTCGTGAACTCTTCTTTCAGGCTCAGGTTGAGGTTCAGGCTTTGGAGCAATTTTTTCCCAAATTGCATAAAGACTTGTGTCTTTGCAAATTTTATCTGTAGCTTTTGCCCAGTCGCCACTACCATCTTTATTGTATTTCCAACCTAAAAATACATAGCCATCACGAGAAGGAGTGTAAAGTTTTTTACCCACTTCTTCACATTTTTTCAAAGCCTTAGTTGTAATTTTTCCACCTAAATAATTTTCGTCAAGGGTCAAAGTTACATTTTCAGGAGGCTTTGGAGTAGTTTTCTTCCAAATTGCATAAAGAACTTGGTTGCTGGAAATTTTTATTTCATCTCCTGCCTTATAAGCAGTGCCTTTTCCATCAGCTTGGCTGTTCCATTCCTTAAATTCAAATCCATTTTTAGTAAGACCTGTTTCCTTTAATGCCTTAACTTTATGTTTAGCTGGTGTTATTTCATCATTTTCAGATTTTAGTTCTTCACCATAAATTTTTTCTGCCAGACTTCCATCATTAGAATCATAAATAATTGTTACTAAAGGATTTACATAGTATACATCGTAATTATTTAAAAGGCTGTCAACTTTATCATAGTTTTTCTTGTCATCCCGAATCGCATGAAGTTTTCCCATTAAAGATGTTGTCTTGAACTTTAGGTCAGAGAACTTGTCATAATTCATCGGTGGATTGAAATAACCATCACTTGCGAAGTTCTTATCAAATTCAACATCATCTGTAATTTTTAAGTTATCATACTTTCCGTCTTCAGCAGGGTTTGCTTGCGAAAACTTTTCAGTGACTATTGCTCCGCCTCTTTTTGCTGTGTTACCAATAAATTTTGAGCCTTCAATATTAACTTTTGCATTTCGTGTAATATAAATTGCACCACCATACTCAGGTACTTTGTTACTTGTAAATTCACAGCCCTTTAAGTTTACTGTTCCTTCTCCTACAACAATTGCGCCACCGGCTTTAGAGGCAGAATTGTTTTCAAATTTGTCATTTTCTATAGTCAATTCTTTTCCTGCTATGACACTTTCAACCATAAGAGTTGCATAAACAGTAGTCTTGTCGTCTTTCTTTCCATTATTTTTATAGACGTTGTTTTTTATGACAGGTGCTGAATTTTTTACATGAAAAGCAGAAGAAAAACTTTCCGCAAAATTTTCTTCAAAGGTATTTCCTTCGACAGTTCCTTCCACATTATTTACAAATAATGCTCCGCCGAATTGAGCTGCGTTTTTTGTAAAAGTATTATTTTTTATTGAGAAACTCTTGCTGCTAGTTACATAAATTGCACCGCCTTGTTTTGCTGCTTTTTCATTAGGTGCACTATTGTTTTTAAAATTACAGCCTTCAATAACCGAATTATTTGCATTGTTAGCATAAATTGCTCCACCATCTTTTATTGCTTCATTTCCTTCAAAGGAAGATCCATTTAATGTTATTTTCTTTGATGCAAATAGTGCTCCGCCCCAATTTGCCTCATTATTTTCAAAAGTAGTGTCTGAAACAGTAAAATCGTTTAAGCTATATACTGCTCCTCCTGTACTAGCCTTATTGTCTTTAAATGTAGCGTTTGAAATGCTTGCAGTTGCCCTTGAACCAATTAGTACTGCTCCTCCAGTTTTCTTAGCTTCATTTCCTTCAAAAGTACCGCCTGTAATATTTAAAGTTCCATAAGCTGCTATAGCTCCTCCGTCGCTTGTGTTGGACTTGTTGTTCTTAAAAGTTCCGCCGCTAATATTTACTGTAGTTCCATAATAAGCTTGAATAACTCCACCTGCCGTATTTGAATTATTATCTTGTATTAGTGCCCCTTTTTCAATATTAAGCTTTGAATTGTCAATCATATGAATAGCTGGACCATCTGCAGATGGAACATCAATAAATTTTTGTACAACAGTTCCTTGACCAAATGTAAGTTCACCATTTTCAAATAAAAATGTAAACTCTCCATCGCTATTGCCGTCAAAAATTATATTTTCTGTACGTATTTTGCAATTAGTACTAGCATAAAATACACACCTAGTACCAAGTCTTTTAAGTGTACAAGTCTTTCCTTCTGCTGATTTTATTAAAATGTTACTAGAAGTTTTAGCATAACAATATTCTGTTTCAGGAATATCGTAATCCTTATTCACTGTAATTATATACAGATTGGTAAGATCGCTCTGACTGCAGTTCTCAATTGCATCTGCAAATGTATCATATTCACCAACTTGTGTTTCCTCTTCACCGCCAACGGGTCTTTTTGTTACTGTAAAAGTTTTTTTAGCTGCGGGTTCTCTCATGGGATTTTTTTGTAAGACCGCTGTTTTAATTATATCTTTCTCTTGTCCGATTTTTTCTGATTTTTTTTGAGCCTTTAAAGTTTCTTTTTCAAGACTTTTCTCTTTTTGGGTCTTAACATTTGCATTTGCAAATGAAGCTTGACCAAAAATCTCAAAAGTAAAAGAAAAAATAAGGGAAAGAGTTAAGAAAAATGTCAATAATTTCTTTTTCATTATATCCTCCTTATATTTTTAATAATAAATATTTTCATAGTAATTATACTAGGGGGGGGGCATAAAAGCAAGGATTTTTCCCATTTCCGGTATTTTCTAAAAAACATTTTTTATTAAACATAAAAATATCCTTTCGTAAATCCTAAACCTTTATCAAAAATATAATAATTTTATAGATTTTTTTCTGCCTTTTAAAAGCTAAAATTTTAAAATAATTACTTTAAATTTGTTTACAAATTTTTTCTATTTATATATAAATATTAATCTTTAAAAGAAAAATAATAGGTCAAGTTGAGAAAATCTATATATTTTAAATAAAAAATATGTTATTCTATAGATAAGAAAGGAGCTTGCCATGAAAGTAACAATATGCATGTGTTCTAAATGTACACTAATGGGTGCTAATGCTATTTATGATGCGGTCGAGTACTTATCTGAAAGTCTATGTGCACCGGGGTCTGAATTTTGCAATGCTCAAAACTTAGACCTGGAAGTTTCTGATTCATTAGGAATTTGCAAGGCAAATAATGACCAAGAAATTTCACCGGTTGTTGCTATAGATAATACTATATATACAAAGGCGACTGCTCAGGAAATTAGTGAAATTATAGTTAATAAGTTAAAAGTTTAGTTTAGGGGGTAGAAGAGATGAAGGAGATTTACGGACCGATAGTTGATATTCGTAGGAGAGTTTATGCTGAAGTTGCCAGAATCGCCTACGGAAACTTTGATATGTCCGAATTGGAAGATTCAAGTTATAGGATTGTCCCCGGAGAAGTGGGAAGAGATAGAGGGGATATATTTAGAGAAAGGGCAATAGCTGAAGAAATGGTTAGGCTTGCCATGGGTATGAATATTCGTCAAATTGGAGTATACAAAAAAGTTACTGACGGTTTTGATGAAATTGATATTGATACTAATGCCTATCAAAAGCCACTTATAAATGTAATTAAGTTTGCTTGCGAATCATGTCCGACTAAGTCATATTTTGTAACTAATAATTGTAGAAAATGTATTGCCCACCCTTGTATGAATGTGTGTCCAGTTAATGCAATTTCAATGGGCAAAGATTCAACGATTATTGACAAGGATAAATGTATAAGATGCGGAAGATGTAAGGATGTTTGTCCTTATAGTGCCATAGTTATGTATGATAGACCCTGTGCTGCTGCTTGCGGAGTTAAGGCTATCGGGTCTGATGCCTATGACAGAGCGGATATTGACCAGGAAAAATGTGTTGCTTGCGGCAGATGTATAGCATCTTGTCCTTTCGGAGCAATTTCTGACAAGACACAAATTTTTCAATTAATAAAGGCCATAAAATCCGGCAAAAAAGTTTATGGAGCAATTGCACCGTCATATATAGGACAATTCGGACCTAAGACCACACCGGAACAAATAATTGAAGGTATTAAACAACTGGGATTTAGAGATGTAATTGAAGTTGCTTTGGGAGCTGACATTACAACTTTGCATGAAGCTAAAGAATATTTGGAAAGAGTTCCTGAACAAATTCCCTTTATGGGAACATCTTGTTGTTTTTCCTGGTCTTTAATGATTAAAAAGAATTTTCCTCAATATTACGAACAAGTTTCGGATTCGGGCTCACCGATGAGATATACTGCAAATTATATTAAAAAACTTGATCCTGAAGCGGTAGTTGTATTTATCGGACCCTGTACTTCAAAAAAACTTGAAGCTCTTGATACAAAAGTTAAGAGTGATGTAGATTTTGTTGTAACTTTTGAAGAAATAATGGGAATGTTGGCAGCAAAAGAAATTGACTTATCATCAATTAAAGTTGAACCGGAAGAGGAAGAATCTTCAGCTTTGGGACGTGGATATCCGATAGCAGGTGGGGTAGCTGAATCAGTAAAAATCACCGCTGAATTACTGGATCCTGAAAAAGAAATTAACATTCAGGGAGCCAATACTTTGGATGAATGTATCAAGATGTTAAAAATAGCAAAGGCAGGTAAGCTTAACGGCTATCTATTAGAAGGTATGGCTTGTCCCGGAGGCTGCGTTGCAGGAGTTGGAACTATAGCTGATCTTGGAAAAGTTAAGAGAGCTGTTGAAAAATACAAAAAGTCAGCAGAGTTTAAAACTCCGCTTGATAATACAAAAATTGAAGCTGAAAAAACAGAAATTATTAAATAAATTTACAGTTTCTAAGGACAACTGCTTTTTAATTTGATGAACTGCAAATAATAAGACACTTAAATTAAAATAAGTTCATATAAAAATAATTCAAATGGAGTTTGATAAGTTAGACATTTTCCAAGTCTTTTATTAAGCTCCATTAAATTTTTCTATTTGATTCCCATTTTTTTGATTTATCTTTTTTTCTTTTTAGTTTCATATATTAAATCCTATTATCCGGGAATATCTTTGTAATAATTGATAAGCATTAATGATGGAATTTAATATAGTGATTGAAAATATGCATGATTTAATGAACAAAATTTTAAGCTGAAACGACAAAATTTCTTAGAAATCTTTATAAAATTTTTACAAAAACTATGGCAAAAATTTATATTATGATATAATTAATTTGGTGAGGAAATGAAAGAAATAGTTTTTGATTTTAATCCCTTGGGAAATTTTTCGTTATCAGCGGAAGTTTATCAATTATATTATAGGAGAAAATATAATAGGAAAATATTTTTCTATACAAGATGCGGTAGAACCTATAAGAAAGTAAATGATATAAAAAAACTTAAAGATTCTCAAAATAGGGTAATGACTTTTGTTGACCTGGGGGATATGGTGGACAAAATACCTTTTGATGAAAAAATTAGAGTAAAACCGCTTGACGAAAGCTATGAATGTGACCAAGTGCTTATAGACATAGTTAATGATCTTGGTCATGAAGCTTCCTGGAAAAATTCGAAAATTAAAGTTGTTTCAATAAGTGAATAATAATATATGAATATGGTAAAAACCCGAATCTATTGATTCGGGCTTAATTTTTTTTGATTCTTCATCAAGTATATCATCAACAGCAATAGTAAGGCCAAGAACAACATCACAAAAACTTTCATCGTAGATTGTCAGTTCAAAGCAGTCACCCCAAGATAACCACGCCTTATTTACCTGTCCTATTAATATATCCTTATTATAAATATTGAAGTTTAAAGATAAGAAATCTCCTTCAACTTTCAAATCATACTCGGAAGAATTTATATCGAATTTCTTTTTAAAAAATGCAAACTTTTCATTAATTTCAATATGCCTACCGTCTAAATAGTCAATTGTATATCTAGGGAGGAAAGTTAAGATAACTTTATTTATGGTAAAAATTTCTTTTTGATCCCTGTTAGATACATGAACTGTATTACCGATAAATTTAAAATCCTGATCAACATAATAAACAGCTTCTCGGTTTTCATCAAAGACCGGATAGTGGTCAGTGATTTTAAAGACTTTTTGTTTTATATAAAGTTTAACCATTATTTTTAACCTCCAATAAAAGTTTATCAATACGATTTTTTGAAGTCTTTTTAACTGTAAATTTTAAATTATCTAAAATTATGATTTCATTTTTATTAGGGAAACGGTCTATTTTTTCTATGATAAAACCTCCTATTGAGTCAAATTCATTTGACTCAAGGTCAAGGCCTGTAAGCTGATTAAGCTCATCAAGATTCATAGCACCATCAACTAAATATTTATTAGGACCAAGCTTTATAATATCTTCATCTTCTTCATTGTCATACTCATCATTAATAGTACCAACAATTTTTTCAATTAAATCTTCAATTGTTATCATCCCACAAGTTCCACCATATTCGTCAGCAACAATTGCAACAGAAATTTTATGAGCTCTCATATCGGAAAAAAGTGAAGAAATTTCCTTATATTCGTAAGTAAAGTAAGGTTTTTTAAAAAAAGATTTATTTTCAAGTAAAGTTTTATGCTTATTCATCATAAACAAATCTTTAACATTCAATATCCCGATTATATTATCGAGATTATCTTCATATACCGGCATTCTTGAAAAATTCTCTTCGCATATTGTATTAATTATTTCAGAATATGAAGATTCTATATCTATGGCAACAATATCAGTTCGCGGTGTCATAATATCTTTGGCATAAGAATCACGAAATTCCATAACATTTTCAATCATGAGAGATTCATTATGGTCAAGTATCCCTTCGGCCTTTCCTCTACTCATGGCATCAATGAGGTCTTCTTCAGTTATCAAGGGTTCATTATGGCTTGAAACACCTGAAAGTTTTAAAAAACCTTGAGATATTTTAGATATAAGAAAAGATAAAGGTCTTAAAAAATTGATTGTAAAAATCATAAGTTTTGCATTTTTTGGACAAATTTTATAATAAAATTTCATCGCATAATTTCTGGGGTAAGATTCACCTAGGGTAATGATTAAAATAGTTGAGATTAATACACCAAGAATTAAACCGTAAATTTTCAGACGGTCATATAAAAATAAACTTGTAAAAATTGCACATAAAGAATTGGAAAAATAGTCAACAACAAGAGTTGTGGGATAAAGTTCATCATCTTTAGAAAGTTTTATAATTAAATCAAAATTATCAGTTTCTTCTTCTTCCATTTTTTTTAACTTTATTGAATTTAAAGTTAAAAAAGCATTTTCAATTAGAGTAAATTTATAGGAAAGATATAAAAATACAAGGGAAAGAAACAAAAATAAATATTCCACTAAAACAACACTCCCTTAGCCAATTATAATTATTTATTGAAATTTTGTCAAAAAAAAGGTTCCTAAAAAGGAAAACTTATTATCAGCTTTTAGGAACCAAATTTTAAAGTATTTATTTTTCTTTATTCAACAGTTACTGATTTTGCCAAGTTTCGCGGTTTATCAACATCATTTCCAAGAAGTTTGGAAACATAATAAGCAAGTACTTGCAAGGGTATTATTGCAAGAATTGTTGTTAATAAATCTTTAGTTTGTGGGATTGCCAAGAATTCTCTTGAAGAAGCCTTTAAAAGCTTGTTATTTTCAAAACCGACAGCAAAAACTTTTCCGCCTCTCGCCATTAATTCTTCATTATTTGATGAAGTCTTTTCCATTGTATGGCTTTGAGTTGCAATTGACAGTATGGGAGTTCCCTCTTCAATTAGGGCTAAAGGACCATGTTTTAGTTCCCCTGCTTGGAAAGCCTCTGCATGGATATAGGATATTTCCTTTAACTTCAAAGCCCCTTCCTTGGCAGTTACAAAGTCAAGGCCACGACCTGTGAAGAAAACTGATTTTGAATTCTTTATTGAATCAGCTATATTTTTATATTCATCTTCATTTTTTAAAATTATATCAATTTTATCCGGCAGTTTTTTCATTTCATCTAAATAAGATTTTAAATCTTCACTAGTAATCTTTTCCAACTTATCCGCCATATCAAGAGCTAATAAGAAACCTGCTATTAATTGGGCAGTATAGGCTTTAGTTGAAGCAACAGAAATTTCAGGGCCGCAGTAACAATATATAACCCTGTCAGTAATCCTTGAAATTGTTGAACCCAAGACATTTGTTATTGCAAGAGTAGTGGCACCTAAGGTCTTTGCCTTATTGATTGCGGAAATTGTGTCGGCAGTTTCTCCGGATTGGGAAACTACAATTACAAGAGACTCTTCATCAACAAAATAATTTTCATACTTAAATTCAGACGCTACTTCTGCTATCACAGGAATTTTAACCAATTTTTCTATTGCATATTTAATTGCCATGCAAGCATGGAAGGCTGTGCCGCAAGCAACAGCATAAATTTTTTTAAACTTTTTCAATTCTTCAGAAGAAAAATTACCATTTTCTAAATTTATTTTATTATCTTTAATTCTTACAGACAAAACATCTCTTAAAACTTTTGGCTGCTCATGAATTTCCTTCAACAAAAAGTGAGGATATCCTTCCTTAGAAGCAGCATCCATTGTCATATCAACTTCTGTAATTTTTCTTTCTACTTCTCTGCCATTATTGTATATTTTATATTCATTACCTTTAATATCAATCAAATCTCCGTCTTGGAAAAATATTAGCTTATTTGTATAAGGAATAATTGAAATTATGTCGCTGGCAAGAATTATGCCCGAGTCAAAAACACCGCCAACAAGGGGAGAGGATTTTTTAACTCCTATTAGCCTATTCGGCTCATTAGAATCAATAATAGCAAAGGAATAAGCCCCTCTAATTACTTCTAGAGATTTTTTTACAGCTTCAAGTAAATTACCATCATAAAAATTTTGAATTAACATCGGAACAACCTCAGTATCAGTTTGAGATTTAAAACTGAAACCTTTTTCTTGTAAATCTTTTTTAATTTCCAAATAGTTTTCTATAATACCGTTATGGACCAAAGAAATTGTTCCATCCATTGAATTATGAGGGTGGGCATTAATTTCATTTGGAACTCCGTGAGTTGCCCAACGCACATGACCTATCCCTAAATTTGCACTAATGGGATTTTGACTAATGGCATCTTTTAGATTAGAAATTCTTCCCTGCCTTTTAATTGTATTAATTTTGTTATTTTTCAGTAAAGAAAGGCCGGCTGAATCATAACCTCTATATTCAAGGCAAGATAAGCCCTTTAAAATTACATCAGTTGCGTTCAAACTCCCGATGTAGCCTACTATTCCACACATATTAAAAAAACCTCCAATAAATTATTAGGGATTCACTATATTTAATTTGTTATAAGATTGCTCTTATTTTTTTTAAATATTCAGGTTGTGATACCTATGGAGCATCCGCCGATAATCTCGATAGCCCCATTCCTCGTCAGCCACATGGGCTCAGGCGCTAAATTCTTTTATCCCTGGTAAAATTTTAACATATTGAGGGTAAAGTGTAAACTTTCGTGCTAAAATATATAAAAAGGAGGATTAATGGAAAAATATAGTAAAAAATTTAAAACAGACGGTCAAGATTCTCCAGAAAAAATATTGGATATGTTTATGCAAACCGCTAAAGAAGAATCCGATGCAAAAGAAGAAGTACAAAAATTTTTCAAAAAAAATAATTTGGCTTGGATGATATATAAGTGGAAAGTTGATTTTTTAAAAGAAATTAATACGGGCGAATGTATAGTAAGGACATGGCCTTCATATTTTGATAAGATATCAATATATAGAGAATTTACGATAACTGAAAATTATAATTTAATAGCTAAGGCAACATCTGTTTTTGTAATAGTTGATATGGAAAAGAGAAAGTTAATAGAACTTCCTAATATTGTTAAAGAAAACTATCACTTAATAAATGAAAGAAATTTTATAAAAATACCAAGGATAGTTACTAAGGGACAAGGTTTTAATGAAGTGGATTTTGAAGTAATAAAAGATCAAATAGATTCAAATAATCATGTTCATAACACTTATTATTTATCTTGGATTATGGAAGCTCTACCGTTAAATTTTAAAAATAAATTCTTAAAAACTTTCAGTATTACATATATGAAAGAAATACTTTATTCAGACCATGTTAAAATAAAACCTTTTGTTGAAGGTGAAAATGTTTCATTTTTAATTAAAACGAATAATATTAATGCAAAATGCATGTGTACTTTTTGTGATTGAAAAGTGGGTCTTGCTTTGTTATTATAAAAGAAGAAAAAGGAGGACTTATGGATAAAGATAAAATACTTGCCAAAGTGAATGGAAAAGATATTACCGGGGAAGATTATAATATTTTTATTAATTCATTAAACCTTGATCTGAGAAAACATTTATTAAATACAGAAAAAAATGAAGAAGTAATTGATGAACTCATTCATCAAGAACTTATCTATCAAGATGCAAAAGATAAAGGCCTAGATAAAGAAGAAGATTTCCAAAAAGTCCTGGAAAAGGCAAAAAAAAGTTTGCTCTTAAATTATTATTTAGGAAAGATGCTTTCAGATATTGCAATAACAGATAAAGAAATTGAAGATTTTTATAAGCTTCATAAAGATCATTTCAACACTCCGCCAACTGTAAGAGCCAGCCATATATTAGTTGAAGATTTAGAAAAAGCCCAAGAAATTTATAATAAAATAGCTAATGGAGCTGATTTTTCTTTAGAGGCAAAGGAAAACTCCACCTGTCCTTCAAAGAATAAGGGTGGAGATTTGGGAAATTTTTCAAGGGGACAAATGGTCAAAGAATTTGAAGATGCTGCTTTCAGTATGAATGTTGGTGATATTTCAAAACCGATAAAGACAGAATTCGGTTATCATATAATTAAACTCACAGGCAAAAATCCTTCTAAAGAAGTGAGCTTAGAAGATGCAAAAGACCATATAATAAAAGACATAAGAAGACAGAAAGAACAAGATATTTATAGGGATAAAATTAATTTATTGAAAGCTAAATATGATATTAAGTATATAGATTAGGAGGTAGTATGAAACTGGAGCTCTTTAAATACATTGAAGATGTATTGGACTTATTTGAGTATCATAGGCAAGAGCTTGTGAGCGTAAATAAAGAGTTAAAAAATTATTTTAATGATGTTTTAAAAGATGATGAAAGAGCTTTAAATTTATCTACAAGAATCAAAACTCCTGATTCACTAAGGGAAAAGTTAATTAGAAGAAATTACTATATCAAATATCCTAAACCGTCAGAAGGATTTAAAAAAGTGCCGGATTTAATTGGTTTAAGGATTGAATGTAGATTTATTAAAGATGAAGAAGAAATTTATAAAAAAATAATAGATGGTTTCAGAATATATTGCGGGAATGGATATTATACATCCCATAATAATAAAAACCTCAGTCTTAATTTAAAAGATGAGCAACCGCAAATTTTAAATAACGGTTTTAAAATATATAAGTTGGACGGGATTTATAAGACACCGACAAGCGAATATTCCTTTGAACTACAAATAAAATCCCTTGTTAATTTATTTTGGGGAGAAATAGACCATAAAATTTTATATAAAAACTATAATTATATGATTATTGAAGACTTTTTCAGGGACATAATGAATTCAATAATAGATAATCTTTTTATGGTTGATAAGCAGCTTATGATTTTATATGATCATGTCAGCAACTCAGATGCCTCAGCCAAAGAGCCTGCAGAAAAGCAATTAAAAATTTTACTTTCAAAAATAATCCATGATGTATTTATTAATAAAATTTATGGAGAGCTTGGTTTTGTTTTTAATATAAAAATATCTACAGATGTTATTGTTGATTTTATCTTTATGAAATTAAAGAAAAATAAGGATAATTCCTATGGTGAGGACTTCATCTCCCTAATAAACAGGATAAATGAAATTGCTAAGATGGATATGAATTTGGAAGAATATATAAATATTGACAAGAAACCTAAATTTTATGATTCTTTCACAAGAGATGTAGGAAATCTAATTTTAGAAAGTTTAAATAAAGATTTTGAATGGAATATCTTCTTCAAAATCCTTACATCAATAGATGATGAATCAGATAATGAAATATTTGAAGATTTTATACATTTTGTCAGATACCAATATACCTTGTTAATTTTGGAGATTTTCGAAAAATACAAGTTTAATAAGGGTGAAGAAGCGGCACTGGAGAGTTTTATTTTAAATTTAGTTATTGATAATTTTAAAGGTTATACCACTTTAGAATTTTTAATGGTAAAATCATTAAATAAGATAAATTGCATAATAGATAAACTTAAACTTGCAAATATAAATTCATCAGAAGATATAAAAGAATTATTTAAAAAAGAATATAAATTTTAGAAAATAAAATTAAGATAAATAAATTAAATAAATATTAAAGGAGGAAAATATGACAGATAATGAAAAAAAATGTGAATGTGGCTGTTCACACGATAAAGTGTATGAAGAAGGTTATGATACAATCACTTTAACACTTGATGATGACAAAGAAGTAGTATATATTATTTTAGGAATTTTTGAATGTGACGACAAAGAATATATTGCCCTTTTACCTGAAGATAAGGAAGAGGGAGAAGATGTTTTCATATTCGGATACACAGAAACAGGTGAAGATGAAGTTGAACTTGAAGAAATAGATGATGAAGATGAATTTAACAGAGTTTCTGAAAAGTTTGACGAACTATTTATGGAAGAAGATGATTTTGATGAATAATTTTTCTTTAGAATCATGTGACGGAAAGGTTAAAAATTTAGAAGATTATAAAGGTAAAACTTTGGTATTATACTTTTATCCTAAAGACAGCACAAAGGGCTGTACAATAGAAGCTATGGAATTTTCAGACCTGAAAGAAGATTTTGACAAACTGGGAGCTGTTGTTGTAGGAATTAGTAAAGATAAAATCAGCTCACACAAAAAATTTATAGAAAAAGATAATTTAAAGGTTGAATTACTATCAGATCCCGAAAGAAAGGTGGCTGAAGACTTTAAAGTTTTAAAGGCCGGAAAAATGTGTGGAAAAGATGTAATTAAGACAATAAGATCAACATTTATTTTCAATAAAGAAGGAAAACTTGTAAAAGAATTTAGGGACGTTAAGCCTGAGGGCCATGCAATGGATGTTCTTAATTATTTAAAGGAAAATGATCTATAGGACTTATTCAGACTTTCTAAAAGAAAAATATGGAGAAAAGGTTTATAAATTACCTATTAAACTTAATTTAACTTGTCCAAACAGAGATGGAACTTGCGGATATGGGGGTTGTATCTTTTGCGGAGAAGAGGGCGGATCTTTTGAAAACAATATAGGGTCAATAGCTGACCAGATAAAGCAGGAAAAAGATCTAATCTTAAAAAAATACAAGGCAAAAAAATATATAGCTTATTTCCAAAATTTCACCAATACCTATATGGATATTGACAGCTTTAAAAAAGTCATAAGACAATCTCTCGTTAAAGATGTTATTGGTGTTAGTATTTCTACAAGACCCGATTGCCTATATGAGAGTCATCTAAAGTTTTTAAGTGAAATTAATAAAGACTATATGGTCACCTTAGAACTTGGTCTTCAAACAGTAAATTATCATACATTAAAAAAAATAAACAGGGGTCATGGATTGGCAGAGTTTATAGATGGAGTTTTAAGAGCAAAAAAATATGGATTAAGGCTTTGTGCCCATATAATAATTGGTCTTCCCTGGGATGATGATTTAGATATATGCGAAGGAGCAAATATTTTATCTGCATTAAATATAGATGAGGTAAAAATTCATGCCCTATATATTATTAAAAATACAATTATGGGTAAGCTATATGAAAATGGACAAATAAAACCTATAAGCCTGGATGATTATAAAAGGAAAGTTATACTCTTTTTAAGAAATCTAAAAAGTGATATAATTGTAGAAAGAATTATCGGCAGGGCACCTGAAGAAAATTCCTTATTTTGTAATTGGAACAGGTCTGCTTGGAAAATCCGTGACGATATTATTAGAGAAATGAAAGAAAATAATTATTCCCAAGGGGATATGAGGAGGATTTAATAAAATGATTAAGTATATTTTAGGAGCCAAGGGCTCAGGAAAAACAAGATGGTTAATTGAAAATGCAAACGAAGATATGAAAAAGGACGATTCAAACATCGCTTTTGTTGAAGTTGATGACGACCATATCTTTAGCCTTGACTACAATGTAAGACTAATAAACGCAACAGATTATAGGCTTAACAATGTTGAATCCTTTTATGGATTTATTTGTGGACTTATGGCCATGGACTATGACCTTCACAAAATTTATATAGACGGAATTTATAAAGTTTTAAAGTTAAACATTGAAGATTTAGAATATATACTTTCAAAACTTTCAAGGATACCTGATATTGATCAAAAGGAAATCTATATAAACGTAGACTATTCAATGGAAGATATGACAGAACTTTTGGCGAAAAACGCATATGAAGTAAAGGCTTTATAGGTGAAAAATTGAACACTAAACTTGTTACAAGAATAATAGTTGCAATACTTGTTCTTTCAATGTTAATTCCAATGTTATTTTCATTTAGATAGGATTTAAAGTGAGATCAACTAAGAGAAAAGGATTATTTGAAGATTTTTTTGAACATAGGTCATTTTTGATTATGCAATATAGTCATGGAGACCTAAGCAAAAAAGAATTTATAAAAAAAAATTTTGACTATCTTATACTAAGGAATATGGTGCCCTATGTAAAAGTAGATTCATATGAAAAGGGCATGTATAATTATCAATACTATAATATTATGGCAAAGTACTATAAAGGTCTTGCCCGAGAAGTATTTAAGACAAAAAAGCATACAAGATACTATAATTACTATATGAATTTAGCAAATAAATTCTATGAAGAAAAGGACAGGTCAATTCTTTCAATATTAAAAGTTGAAGAATTTAAAAATATGGATGCTTACTATATAAAATGTCAATCAAAGGCACTACAAAACTTACTTTATGAAATAGTTTTGACTAAACACAAAGAAGCAATATTCCATTCAAAGGCAAAATGGCTTTTGAATATCTTAGAAGATGAAAATATATTTGAGGATACAACTAAAAAATCCATAATTGATAATTACATTAATGAAAAATATTACTAATCTCGCAATTTGCGAGATTTTTTATATGAGTTTAAAATTCAACTTAAATATTGACAGATAAATTGCCAAGTGCTACTTTATTTATAAAGATTATCAGTTAAATATTTATATAAAGTAAAACTTGTTAAGATTTTGGAGGGTAATGTGAAAAAGAAATACTTTTATAAAATTACATTGTTTTTAGCAATAATTTTATTATGTGCATGCTCAAACAATGCCAAGAGAGCAGAGGCAGGGCAAGAGGCAAAAAAAAATAAAGAATTTTTAGATTCTTACGATTTTATAAGGCTTAATAAAACTAGCCTGGGATTAACAGACCCAAGAGGATTTGTAGTAGTAGAAAATAAAATTTATATGGTGGATGCCGGAGAAAATTCGGTAAATATTTTTGACCTGGATTTTAAACCTATAAAAAAATTAGAAGGCAAAGATATACAGCTAAAGAAACCGGCAGATATTGATTTTTATGAAGATAAATTTTACATAGCAGACATTAAGAATAATAATATTAAAATATATGATAAGGATTTTAAACTAATTAATTTTATAAATTTAAGAGAAAAGCCGGACATGAGTTATGGGGAACCCACCTATATAAAAGTTAACGGGAAAGGAATTTATATTGCCTATGAGTGTGTTGTAAAAGAAGCTGCCTTTATAGATAAATATTTTGAAGATAGCAGACAACAAATTGGCAAGTTATTTTGGGGATCTTTAACCAAGGGCGGGAATGATATTTTTGCAGCAAACAGGGGCACACATTTTGAGGGACCCTTTATGGGATTCAAGAATGTTGAAGGATTTAAATCAGGCAAAGCTAATCTACTAAAAATTGAAGATAATAAAGTTAATGAACTGATAAAATTAGAAGAAGGGCTTATGCCTCTAGCACTTTGCGCAAACGAAGAAAATATATATCTTTTAACCAGCGACTGTAAAATTAATGAATTTTCAAAAGACGGTGAATTTAAAAGAACACTCTTTTCAGATTCATTTAAACCAAAATTTGAAGTTGAAAACTCATCAAATTATATGCAAATTTACAAAGATAGGCTTTATATAAACTTTGTTAAATATAACACTGATGATGAAGCAAAGAATCAGGCTGTAGAGAACATATTGGTGCTTGATATATAGAAAATTTTAAAAAAATAACTACTAAATATAATAAAAACAAATTTGCAAAAATCGACTAATTAAGGTCGATTTTTTTTATTGGACTTGTAAATATTTTATCTATATATTAAAATAGCCAAATTTCATGTTATAATAATTTAGGTGATTTGATGAGTATTTTATTTAAAAATATTTCTTATTTGGATATAGAAAATGAAAAAATTATTGTTGGTGCTGATATTTTTATAGAAGAAGATTATATTAAAACTATTTCTAATAATTTAAAGGTAAAAGCTGATGATATTATTGATGGCAAAAATTTACTTATAACACCGGGTTTAGTAAATGCCCATACTCATTTGGGAATGGCTTTTTTTAGGAATTATGCTGATGATTTAAAGTTAATGGATTGGCTGGAAAATAAAATTTGGCCAATTGAAGCTAAGCTTACAGCTGAAGATATTTATTGGTCTAGTCTTTTATCTATTTGTGAAAATATAAAAGCAGGAGTTACAAACTTTTGTGATATGTATTATGAAATGGATCAAGTTGCTGAAGCTACTATAAAATCAGGAATAAGGGGAACTTTAACAAGAGGCTTAACTGATGTTGACGGTTTGGGACTGGCAAAAATCAAATCAGTAAAAAATTTATATAAAAATTATCACAATAGTGGAAACGGAAGGATAAAAATTGTTCCGGCTCCCCACGCTATTTATACTTGTAGTGAAAATTATTTAATAGAGATTTCAGAGCTTGCTAAAGAATTTGACGGGATTATAAATATTCATTTGTCCGAAACAATTGGCGAGGTTGAAGAGTGTAAGTTAAAGCATAAGAAAACTCCTATTGAATATGTAAATTCTTTGGGTCTTCTCGAAAATCATGTAATAGCTGCTCATTGCACACATATAACCGATAGGGAAATTGACCTTATAGGTAATAAAAAATTTTTTCCAATTTATAATCTTTCTTCAAATTTAAAACTGGCAAGCGGATTTACACCGGTTGAAAAGATGTTAAAAAATAATATTCTTATGGGAATCGGGACTGATGGAGATTCATCCAACAACAATCAAAATCTTCTTGAAGATATGCATATTGGAGCCCTTGTAAATAAGGCTGTTGAAATGAATGAAGAGGCTGTTAAGGCAATAGAAATTTTAAGAATGGCTACAATTAACGGTCAAAAAATCTTAGGTGTAAAAAATGCCGGGCTGGTTAAGGAAAATTATTTGGCGGATTTAACAATTTTTGACTTGAATTCGTTAAATTTCACACCAAGAAATAATTTAATCAATGCTCTTGTTTATTCTGCATCTTCAGCTGATGTTAAAGATGTTCTTTGCGGAGGGAAATTTGTCCTAAAAAATAGAGAACTTGTTAATATTGATGAAGAAAAAGTTAGGTATGAAGTTAATAAACATTGGCAAGATATTAAAGCTAGATAAAATAAAGGGAGAAAAATGGAAAGAGGAAAAACAATTAGGAAATTTCTTAAAAATATTTGTATAATATTTTTATTAATATTTATATTAA
Organism: uncultured Peptoniphilus sp.; assembly: GCA_902489255.1. Classification (GTDB taxonomy): domain Bacteria; phylum Bacillota; class Clostridia; order Tissierellales; family Peptoniphilaceae; genus Peptoniphilus_A. Next base: position 27,540 of record CABTZF010000005.1, read on the forward strand.
CCTATGTTTTTACAATATTATTCAGCTTATTTTTTTATAGGATTTTATCATTGGAAAGAAATTTGGAAAATCAAAACCTTGTTTTTTTATTTGCAACTTTGGGAGAAATCTTATCAGCTATATTATTTACTAAATTTATTTTAAAAAAGCCCCTATCATATATATGGCTTAAAAAAGTTGGGGCTTTAAAAAATTTTCTTATGGGACTTTTTATAGGGTTTTTCCAAATTACTTTTTTTGTAGCTATAGCTTTATCTTTAGGATTTTTAACAATTAATAAATTTGATTTTTCAAGAGCAAACTATATGCTTTTACTTTTTTTAATAGCCTTTACCATTCAATCAAACGGTGAAGAATTTTTGATAAGAGGTTTGCTTACCAGGGGCATTTTAACAAGATTTAATGAGAATGCAGCTATTTTTATACCGGCTATATTTTTTGGCTTTCTTCATTTGCTAAATCCCGGCGTAACTTTAATTTCAACTTTAAATACTATACTAATCGGAATATTTTACGTTTATGTTTTGTTAAGAAGTGAAAATATTCTTTTATCAGGAGGAATGCATACCGGATGGAATTTTTCAATGGGATTAATTTATGGTTTTCCTGTGAGTGGAATTACAGGATTTAAGCCTGTAATCAGTTTTAATTTTATTAATAAAAATGCTCTTGGCTCAATTTATGGTCCGGAGGCAAGTTTTATTGTTACTATAATAATTTTAGTAAGCATTATTTTAATTTATGTTTATGATATATATAAGAAAAGAGGAATAAATAATGGATAAAAAAGTAGTGTATAGTGGGATTCAACCATCTGGTCAGCTTACTATCGGTAATTACATAGGAGCTTTGAGAAATTTTATAGATTTGCAAGATGAATATTTGTGCTTATATTGCATAGCTGATTTGCACGCAATCACTGTAGCTCAGGTTCCTAAAGATTTGAGAAAAAATACCCTGGATTTAATTGCCCTATATTTGGCAGCAGGGATTGACCCTGAAAAGTCAATAATTTATGTGCAATCTCATGTAAGCGCTCATGCTGAACTTTCATGGGTTTTAAATACAATAACAGGGCTTGGTCAGCTTCAAAGGATGACTCAATTTAAAGCAAAATCACAAAAAGTTAAAGAGGTTGAGGCGGGGCTTTTAAATTATCCCGTTTTAATGGCTGCTGATATTTTGCTCTATCAAACCAGTTTTGTACCAGTAGGGGAAGACCAAAGGCAACATTTGGAAATAACAAGAGATATAGCTGAAAGGTTTAACTTCAGATATTCAGAAACTTTTACAATTCCTGAAATTTTACCGGCAAAAGTTGGCGGCAGAATTATGTCTTTACAAGATCCTCTGTCTAAAATGTCTAAGTCTGACAAAAATAAAGATGGATTTATTTTAATAATTGAAGATGAAAATGAAACTAGAAAAAAAATAAAAAAAGCAGTTACCGACTCTCTTGGAGTAATAAGATACAACGATGAGCAAAAGGGCTTAAAAAATCTTATTGATATTTATGCAGCCTTTTCCGGACTAAAAGTTGAAGAAATTGTAGATAAATACCAAGATAAGGGATATGGCCTTTTTAAAGAAGAATTGGCTGAAGTTGTTGTAGAAGGACTTAGACCGATAAGAGAAAGATTTAAAGAAATTAGAGAAGATAAGGCTTATCTTGAAAAAGTATATAAAGAAGGGGCACAAAAAGCCTCCTATATGGCAGAGAAAACTTTGAGAAAAGTATATAAAAAAGTAGGATTTATTCCAAGGTAGGATATAATTATGAAAATTTTAAAAAGAAAAGAAGTTCCTGAAAGTTTAAAGTGGGATTTAACAAGACTTTATGATAACGACAGGGAATTTTTAAACAGTTTGAAAAAAACTTCTGAAAAAATAGATAAATTTTATAAAAATTATAAAGGCAAACTTAAAAGTGAAGCTTATTTATTAGAAGCTCTGGAAGCTTATGAAAAAATTCTAGAAGAAATTAGCAGCCTTACAAACTATTCTGAATTAAAGTTGTCTGTTGATATGACAGATGAAGATGCTCAAAAAATTTCAGGAAAATATGAAAATTTTGCTTCATCATACCTCTATAAATTAAATTTTTTTGAGAGTGAAATTATAGACCTTGATGAAAAAGTAATAAAAAATCTTATAGAAAAGAATACCACCTATAAAAGATATCTTGAAAAACTTTTAGAAAAGAAAGCTCACACTCTAAGTCTGGATGAAGAAGAGCTTATTTCAAAGTTAAACATTTCTTTAGATGGACCCTATGGAACTTATGAAGTTTGCAAGCTTTCTGATATGGACTTTGATGATTTTGAAGTCGATGGTAAAACTTATAAGAATTCCTATGGAAATTATGAGAATTTATATTGCTATTCTAAAAATACGGAAATTAGAAGAAAATCATATAATTCTTTTTATAATGAATTGAAAAAATATAAAAATACAACGGCATCAGTTTATATTAATCATGTAAAAACAGAAAAACAGTTGGCAAGCATTAGAGGTTATGATTCAGTATTTGATTATTTACTTTTTGACCAAGAAGTTACAAAAGAAATGTATTTTAAGCAAATTGACTTGTTTATGGATGAATTTTCTCCGGTAATTAGAAAATATCTTGCTACGGTAAAAAAATACTATAAACTTGATAAAATGACCTTTGCCGATATAAAACTGAAAATTGAAAAAGACAATAAATTTACTATTGAAAATGCCGAAAAAGAAATCTGTGATGCTTTAAAAATTATGGGAGAAGATTATTTGGAAAGAGCCAAATCCGCTTTTACCGACAGGTGGGTAGATTATGCCAATAATGTTGGAAAGAGTACCGGGGGATTTTGTGCATCGCCCTATAGAAAAGGTTCTTATATTCTTATGACCTTTGCCGAAGTCTTATCTAGCGGATTTACTCTTAGTCATGAAATAGGACATGGTGTTCATTTTTCATTTGCTCAGGAGTTTAACAAGATTTTAGAAGAAGAACCTTCCCTATACATGATTGAAGCTCCGTCTACAATGAATGAATTAATTTTTGCAAATTCCATGATTGAAAAGGCAAAGACAAGGGAAGAAAAATTATTTATTTATTCAGCCTTAGTTGGTGATACTTATTTTCACAACTGTGTAACTCATCTTTTGGAAGCGGCTTTTCAAAGAGAGATATACCTAATTCTTTACAGGGGTGAAGACCTGACTGAAAATATTTTAGAAGAAAAGTTTGGTCAAATTTTAGAAAGATTTTTTGGAGATTCGATAGAAATTGATAATTGTGCAAAACTCACATGGATGAGACAACCTCATTATTATATGGGATTATATTCTTATGTATATTCAGCCAGTCTATCAATAGCTACACAGGTTTTTTTAAAAATTAAAGAAGATAGGACTTATGCAAAAAAATGGATAAAGGTTTTAGAATCAGGAGGTTCAAAAACTCTCAGAGAAACCTTGGCTATTGTAGATATTAATATTGATGATACAAGCTTTATAGAAAACGCAATATCTTATGTTGATGAACTTGTAAAAGAGATGGAAGGATTATTACAGTAATGGAGATAAGCTCAGTTGACAAAAATATAAATTATTCATATAATAAGAATAATTTTATATGACCATAAAAAAGAGGAGTAGCAAAATTTTAATTTTAGAGAGGAGTCGGCAGCTGAAAGACTTTATTAAAATCTTGTCAAGGTAGCTTTTTTGTCTTTCACGTTGAAAAAAGTAGATGTGAACGAGTGATTCCGTTATAAATTTTGAGAGTTTATTTATTTTAAATAAAAATTAAGGTGGTACCGCGTCTTTCGTCCTTAGGATGAAAGACTTTTTTATTGAAAGGAGAAATATGAAAGAGTTAAATAAAGTTTATAATCCAAAAGAATTTGAAGAAAATATTTATGAATATTGGATGGAAAATAAATATTTTGTGGCAGAAGTAGATAAGAACAAAAAACCATATTCAATAGTTATGCCGCCGCCAAATGTTACAGGAAATTTGCACATGGGTCATGCTCTGAACGGAACTATTCAGGACATATTAATTCGTACAAAGAGGATGCAGGGATATAGTACTCTTTGGCTACCCGGGACTGACCATGCGTCAATTTCCACAGAAGCAAAAATTGTCGGAAAGTTAAGAGATGAAGGCAAAGAAAAAGAAGACTTGGGTAGAGAAAAATTTTTGGAAGAAGCTTGGGCTTGGACCGAAGAATATGGTGGAAATATAAAAAATCAATTTAAAAAGTTGGGAGCATCATGCGACTGGTCAAGAGAAAGGTTTACTTTGGACGAAACTCTCTCAAGGGCTGTTGGTCAAGTTTTTGTTGAGCTGTATAAAAAAGATTTAATTTATAGAGGTTCAAGAATTATTAACTGGTGTCCTAATTGCAAAACTTCTATTTCTGATGCTGAAGTGGACCACATTGACCATGATGGAGAAATTTGGTACTTTTTATATCCTTTTGAAAATGGAGAGGGAGGCATTGAAATTGCAACTACAAGACCTGAAACTATTCCCGGCGACTTAGCTATTGCAGTTAATCCAAAGGATGAAAGATATAAAGATATTGTGGGGAAAAATGTAAAAATCCCTGTGATGGGAGATAAGTTAATACCCATTATTGCAGATGAATATGTTGACATGGAATTTGGTTCAGGAGCTGTAAAGATAACTCCATCCCATGACCCTAATGATTTTGAAGTTGGTGCAAGACATAATTTGGGTCAATTAAAAATAATGGCTGATGACGGACATTTGAATGAAAATGCCGGAGCCTATAAGGGTATGGAAAGAAATGAAGCAAGGAAGAAAATAATTGAAGATTTTAAGGCAAAAGGCTATTATGTTGGCAAGAAAAAGCACCACAATGCAGTTGGCCATTGCAGTAGATGTAATACGGTTATCGAACCTTTAATTTCTAAACAATGGTTTGTTAAGATGGAAAGTTTAGCCAAACCTGCCCTTGAAGCTTACAGAAGCGGAGATCTTAAAATCATACCTGAAAGATTTGGAAAAATTTACGAAAATTGGCTTTTGAATATTCGTGACTGGAACATTTCAAGACAACTTTGGTGGGGACACAGACTTCCGGTTTGGTATGATGAAGATGGAGAATTTATTGTTTCTTTAGAGGATCCTAACGGCAAGGAAGAATACAAGGGTAAAAAATATATTCAAGATGAAGATACACTTGATACATGGTTTTCATCAGCTTTGTGGCCTTTTTCAACTTTAGGATGGCCGGATAAAACCGAAGATTTAGATTATTTCTTTCCAACGAATGTTCTTGTAACCGGTTATGATATTATTTTCTTCTGGGTAATCAGAATGGTATTTTCATCTCTTGAACAAATGGGAGAAATTCCTTTCAAAGATGTTCTTTTAAATGGACTCATTAGAGATGAACAAGGCAGAAAAATGTCAAAATCTTTGGGTAACGGTATTGACCCGTTGGAAATTATTGCCGACTACGGAGCTGATGCTTTGAGATTTACCCTTGTTACAGGAAACACTCCCGGTAATGATATGAGATTTTATATTAAAAGGGTTGAATCTTCAAGAAATTTTGCCAATAAGTTGTGGAATGCAACTCGATTTATAATGATGAATTTATCTGATCAAATAGAAGACTCCAACTTTGACAAGGATAAGCTACTAGACCAAGATAAGTGGATTATTTCAAAACTGGAAAAGACAATAAAATCAATTACTGAAAAAATAGATAAATATGAAATAGGACTTGCAGCCGGTGATATTTATAATTTTATTTGGTCTGATTTTTGTGATTGGTATATAGAAATGGTTAAGCCGACTTTATATTCAGAAGGAGATAAGGTTAATACACAAAAAGTTTTATTATTTATACTAGAAAATATTTTAAAACTTTTGCATCCCTTTATGCCATTTATAACTGAAGAAATTTGGCAAAGTTTGCCTAAGAGGAAGATGGCTTTAATAGTTGCACCTTGGCCTGTATTTAATGAAGAATATAACTTCACTTCTGAAGAAGCAGCTATAGAATATGTTGAAGATGCAATAAAGAGTATAAGAAATACAAGAAGCAATATGAATATTGAAAATTCAAGAAAAGCTAATGTGATTATTCTGACAAAAGATAAAAAAGTAGAGGAAATTTTAAGTAGAAATAAAGACCAATTTTTAAACCTGGCTTATGCAAAATCTATAAGCATAACAGAAGATGAAAATATAAAAAATAAAGATCAAGTTTCTATAGTTATAGATAAGGCTGAAATTTTACTTCCTTTAGCAGACTTAATAGATTTTGAAAAAGAACTTGAAAGGCTCAACAATGAAAAAAAGGAAGCTGAAGCTGAAAAGAAAAGAGCAGAAGGTAAATTAAAAAATCAAGGTTTTATAAGCAAGGCACCTGAAAAGCTAGTTGAAGAAGAAAGAGCAAAGGTAAAAAAATATTCTGAAATAATTAAAAATATAGATGAAAATATTGGTCAAATAAAAAACAGATGAGATATGACGATTTAATAATGAATATAGAAGATAGGATTGGAAAATTCAGGTCTTTTGGAAATATAAGAATTAAAAAGTTCTTAGAATATTTTGAAAGTCCTGAAAATTCTCTAAAAGTCATACATGTTGCTGGGACGAACGGCAAGGGTTCATGTTCTTATTTTCTAAAAGAAATATTAAAAAGTGATTTTAAGGTGGGGTTATATACATCTCCTCACCTTTTTTCACATAGAGATAGAATAGTAATTAATGATAGGGTAATTTCAGAAGAAGATTTTGTAAAAATCGGGCAGGAAATTTTAGATAAAGAAAAATATATTATAGGTGAGTATGGTAAGTTAAATAATTTTGAATTTTTAACAGCTATGGCTATAATTTATTTTCAAAGAGAAAAATGCGAGCTGGTAATTTTAGAAGTCGGCATGGGAGGAAGAGCGGACTCCACTAACATTATTGAAGATAAGAACAAATTGATTTCAATAATAACTTCAATTTCTTTTGACCATATGAAATATTTGGGAGATACTTTAGAAGAAATTGCCCTTGCCAAGGCCGGAATCATCAGTAGAGATGGTTTAGTTGTTACGTCTAATACCGAACCTAAAATTTTAAAAGTTTTAGAAGAAGAAACTCTAAAGAAAAATGCTGATATTTTTTATTCAAAAGATATAAAAACCAATATAATAGAATCTGATTTGCAGGGGTCGAAATTTTTTATGACCTTAGATAAAAAATATTCAGTAACCTTGGATCAAATTGGAACTTATGAGATTGAAAATGCAGTTTTGTCCTTATATGGTCTTTATATCCTTGTAAGGAAAAATATAATTAAGTATGATTTTAAAAAGGCTGTTAAAAGAATAAAGGGTGTAAGGTGGAAGGGACGGATGGATCTTGTAAGTAAAAATCCTATGATTTTGCTTGATGGAGCCCATAATTTAGATGCAATTAAAAAATTAAGAATTAATTTAAGTAATTTCAAATATGATAAACTTTATCTTATTACAAGTATATTAAAAGACAAGGATCATAAAAATATGATTAAAGAAATTTCACCTTGTGCAAATCAGATTATTTTAATTAATTTAGCCAGCCATAAGAATGAGGACCTTGAAATTCTAAAAAAAGAAGCCGGAATATATGAGAATAAGATAATAATCATTGAGGATTTGGAAAAATCTTTAAAATATTTATATACTAATGTTTCAGACAATGATCTTATTTTAATAACCGGGTCATTAGAATTGGTTAAAGAGTTTTATAAACTTAATGTTGATAATAAATTAAATTTTTGACTTGAATTGGAGGATTATAGTGAACGAATATTTAAAAAGATATAGATATTATCTATTAATCACATTAATTTATTATTTGTTTCCGTTTTTTCTAATGAAGGATACGGGAAGCGCTATGCTAATTTTATTAGTATTATTACCAATGTTAACAATATTTATTTCATTTTCTTTTGCAAAGAATAATTCTTTTAAATTGCATTTTTCAGTTATAGTTTTCTTAATTTGGATTCCTAATTGCTATTTTATGAATAGCAGTGCTCTTATTTATTCTTTTATATATATGTTTATTAGTTTGATAGGACAGAGTTTAGGTTTTTTTCATATAAAAGAAATTTATATTGAATTATTTAAGATAAAAACAGTGAAAATATAAGAGGATAACAAAAGAATATTTTATAGGTGTAAGGAATTGAGCGAGCCTTGAATTTAATAAAATATTACTTAATAAAAATGATGATTGATAAAAAGGTGTAAGTATTGGTGAGAATGATGGATAATAAAAATCAAGTTATAGATAAAATAAATAATCTTGAAAAAATTTTTTCTGTAAATAAATATAATGGAAAAGAGGGAAAGGAATTTTTTATAAAAAAAGGAACTATACCAATAATGATTTCAGCTCCTCATGCAGTTAATCATAAGAGGGAAGGAAGAATGAAAGATGCCGACTTATTCACAGGATCAATTTCTTTATACTTACAAGAACTTACAAATTGTCATTTAATTTGTGCTACAAATTTAACTCATTCAGATCCCAATTATTCACCTGAGGATTATTCTTCATATAAGAAGGAGTTAAGAAAGTATATTGAAGCTAATGATATTAAGCTACTTATAGATTTTCACGGCTGCGATAAATATAAAGAATGTTCGGTAGAATTGGGAACTATAGATAATGACCTTTCATCACTAAATAATTATATATTTATTAAGGACTTATTTGTATGCACTTTTGAATTATTTCTAAAAAATCATGAAAAAAATAAAGTTTTTATAAATCAACAATTTAAGGCGTCTAATGAAAACACTATAACAAATTATATCCATAGACTATGTAATATTCCCACTATTCAAATTGAAGTTAATAATCTTTTAAGAAACCTCTATGAAAAAGATAATGAAGAAGGGACCTACAATTTTATTAGGGCTTTTATTTATATAATAGAAACCTTAAAAAAAGTTGATTGGAGAGCAAACAGTTTTAAACTACTAAAAACAAATCAGGCAAAAAGGCACAAGCCCCAAGATGTGGCTTATGTAAGCTATAATAATCTATCAAGGAGCCTTAATATAGATAATATTAATGATATTTTGTCTGCCTATAATTTTGGGCTGGCAAATAAAGAGGGGCAAATTGAACTTATTCATCTTGATAATAGTGAGCTTGATAAAGATGGGGACAAGCTGAAGACTGATGATGAAATTTTATTAACCAATAGACTAATTTTTGGAATTTTTGGAAGAGATTGGATAGATAGAGAAGTCTTAGGTGAAGAATCTAAACTTTTAGGTCTACCAATAGTCCTTCATTTATATAAGAAGATAAATATAGGCATTGGGATGCCGAAAGCTAATAAAATAGCAGATATATCTTTTTCACAGGCCTTATATGACAGGGTAAAAGACTTGTCGGATGATTTCGATTTTTACGTTTATAATAAATATGTAGATGTAAAAATCCCTATTGATTTTACAAAAGCTTATTATGGAGATTTAGGCAGAGTAAATAAAAATAATATTCCTGTAGAAAGGATAATGATGCCTAGATTTTATAAGCTTCTCCTTGCTTATCTTAATTATCCCTTCAAAAATATAAGAAGAGAAGAATATTTAATATTATTTGAAAAATTGGATAAAGATGCAAAGAAAATTTTTTCTGAAAATTATAAAAAAATGCCGGGTGAAAATTTTTATTCCTTAATAGAAGCTGAAGAGATTAGAGAAAAAGATCTTTTGAAAATTATTGATATTCAAATGAATATTGTTGCGAATAAAACAGAATTATTAATATTTCCAAAAAGAAAATATAAGGATAGCAATAAAGTAAGTTATAAAACTCATTTTAAGAGTTTAAAGGCTAAGTTGTTAAAATTTTATGTCGGTTGTTCTTTCTTTCTTTTAAGGAGCAGTTGGGCCATGGAAACGGATGACAGACACGGGATAGTGCGAGTATCTCCCAATATTATGAAATTATTGGGCGTAGAAGATAATGATAAAATAGATATAAATTATGGGGCTGAAAAAGTAATTGCAAGAGTTCTTAGTGATGAGAGCTGTGAAGATTTTATTATTGAAATTCCAGCAACAATTAGGCTTAAGTTGGGAATGAACAGCATTGGTGACATAGTTAAAGTAAATAGAAATATGGAATATAATTTTAAAAGACATTCAATAGAACAGGCAATAACATTTTTAGGTACTTTATTGACAGTAATAACTTTAAACTGTTCAATACTTATTAAGTTTCTTATAATGTTTGTTGTTTTTCCTTTGATGATGTGGTGGATTTTAAATGAGGAAAGAATTAAGGTAAAATGAGTAAAAAATTAAAAGGATATTTGCTTGCAAGATATACTAATATGTCAAATTCTTATACTTGCAAAAGATTAGTTGAAGAAGCTGAAAAACTTAATATTGACCTAAAGACAATAGGCATTCACGATGTTATGATTTGTGGGAATGAAATTTATCATAAAAACAAAAATTTAGATAAAGTGGATTTTATTATAAATAGGCATAAACATGGAAATTTAAAAGATAAATTAAATGCTTTAGGAGAAAGATCCTACAATAATATCAATTCTTTTAATATTTATTTAGATAAATTTTTACAAATGGAAAATATCTCATCTCCTAATTTTTTAAAGGCAAAATATTTTTTAGCTACAGCTGACAAATCATTTGGAGAAATATCAGATATTTTATCCGAACCTTTTATTGCTAAGGGACTGAACGGGTCAGAAGGTAACGAGGTTTTTCTAATTAAAAACACTGAAGATTTAAAAAGTTTAGAAAAATCCTATCCAAGGGATAAGGAAATTTTATTTCAAGAATTTATAACAACTTCTATAGGAAGAGATATTAGATTGTATGCAATTAAGGGTGATGCTGTAGCTGCGATGCTACGAAGGACAGAAAAAGATTTCAGGGCAAACTTTGCCCTGGGAGCCAGTGTCGAAGCATATCCTATTGATGAAAAGTTAAGGAAAATTGCCGAAGATATTTATAGAATTACTAAGCTTGATTTTGTCGGAATTGATCTCTTATTTGGGGAGAATGATTTATATTTTTGCGAGGTAAATGTAATGGCTGGGATTCGAGGTATAGAAAAGGCAAGCGGACTAAATATTGCCGGTAAAATCTTAGAATCAATAAGGAATGATTTTAATGAATAGAAAAAAGGCTGAAGACTATATTTTTACTTCATATATGAAAGCAAGTAAATTTCAGGACTACAATAAAAAAGATAGTGAAAAAAGAAAACCCCATCTTACAAAAAATATTTTAGAAAATTTGTCCAAATCTGTAAATATTGGGGTCACAGGTTCTAAGGGTAAGGGTAGTCTAGCTAATATGATTTCTCAAATTCTTCAAACTCAATTTAAGGTTGGCCTATTTACAAGCCCTCATATTTATACGATAAATGAAAGATTTAAAATTAATGGTGTAGAAATATCAGATGAAGACTTTGTAAGAATAGTTGGGGAAGTAAAAAAATATTTTGATCCAATAATCTCACAACTGCCAAAAGATGAATGTCTAAGTCCTATTGGAATTGAAGCTGCAATTGCTTTAACTTATTTTAATGAAAATAATACGGATATCAATATAATGGAATTTGGCAAGGGAGCAAAGTATGATGATGTTAATAATGTTATTCATAAGTATTCATTAATAAATTCAATTTTTTTTGAACACAAGAGGGAACTTGGCGATAACATTGAAGAAATTGCAAGAGATAAATGTATGATTATAAAAAGAGGTCAAATTTGTGCCTATAGCGGAAAGCAAGAAGAGAGCCTTTTAAAAATTATTAGGGAAAGGGCAAGAGAAATGGGAGTGCCTTTAAAAGTTTATGGAGAAGATTTTTATGAAGAAAATGTTTCTTATACTTTGGAAGGTATGAAGTTTGATGCGGTGTTGCCCGATTTGAGAATTAATGATTTATTAGTTCCTTTGATTGGGGATTATCAAGTTAGAAATGCTATGTTGGCCCTTATTGTATGCAAGGATATAATAAAAACTATGGATATAGCGGGTGTAAGAGAAAATTTAAAAAAATTAAAATATCCGGCAAGGTTTGAAATAATTTCTAGAGATCCTCTAATAATTTTAGATGCCTGCATAAATAGGAAAAGTGCAGAAGAGATAAAAAAATCTTTAAAAGCTTTAAAAATTAATAAACTTACAAGTATTATAGGCATACCTGATGATAAGGATTATTTTGGAGTTGCCAAGGAGATGAAGGAAATTTCAACAGACATAATTCTTACAAAATCTTCAAATCCCCATTATATTTTCACATCCGTACAAAGAGAAAATTTATCGAAGAAAAAAATTGATGTAAAAGAAAGTTCGAATATAAAAGAAGCTATAGAACTTGCTAAGAAAAATTGCCTACCTATAATAATTTTAGGAACCACATCCTTAATTTCTGAAAGCAAGTTATATTTTAATAATATAAAAGATAAATTGTTTTAATTGTTAAGAGGTAAAAAATGATTATTAAGAATGGAAGGGTTATAGACCCGTCTGAAAATCTGGATAAAATCACAGATATTGAAATTAGAAATGGAAAAATTTATAAAATAGGGAAAATTAATAGCAAAGATAAAGAAATAATAAATGCCGAAGGATTAATTGTAGCTCCGGGCTTTGTTGATGTTCATGTACATTTTAGAGATCCGGGATTTACTTATAAAGAAGATTTATATTCAGGATCCCAAGCTGCTATAGCGGGAGGCTTTACATCTGTTGTCTGTATGGCAAATACCAAGCCTATAATGGACAATAAAAAAAAGCTTTTAGATTTTTATAAGAGGACAAAGGACCTTCCCCTAAATATTTATACCGCTTCAGCATTAACAGAAAATTTTGAAGATGAAAAATTAGTTAATATGGAAGAACTTTTAGAAGCGGGAGCAGTTGCCTTTACTGATGACGGTATTCCCAACAGAAATTCAAAATTATTATTAGAGGCTATGAAAGAAGCGAAAAGATTAGGGACCCTTATTTCTTTTCATGAAGAAGATCCGAATTTAATAGAAAACAACGGTATAAATCATGGAAAAATTTCAGAAAAATTAAATATTTACGGGTCTCCAAGTTTGGCAGAGTCTTCATTTATAGCAAGGGATGTTGAATATGCTCTTTACACCGGAGCAAGGATAGATATACAACATATTTCTACAGCTAGAGGTGTAGACCTAATTCGTTATGGGAAGTCCAGGGGAGCAGATATTTTTGCGGAGGTCACCCCCCATCATTTTACTTTAACTGACACAGCACTTTTAGAATATGGCACAAATGCAAAAATGAATCCACCTCTTAGAGAAGAAAAAGATCGCCTGGAAATTTTAAGGGGAATAAAAGATGGGACCTTAGAAGTAATAGCTACAGACCATGCACCCCATTCAACAGAAGAAAAAGATAGAGAAATTTGTAGGGCTCCATCAGGAATCATAGGATTAGAAACTTCTCTTGGAGTAGGAATTAGAGAACTTGTAGAAAAAGGGCTTATATCAATTAATAAACTTATTGAACTTATGTCTACAAACCCATGTAAAAAATATAAGTTAAAGGGAGGAAATTTAAAAGAAAATTCTGATGCCGATATAGTCATTTTTAATCCTAAGCTCAGGTATTCTTTGGATGTTTTTAAATCAAAGTCTTCAAATACTCCCTTTAAAGGACAAACCTTAATTGGTAGAGTAATTTATACGATTCATAATGGAGAAATTGTTTATAAATTTTGACAAAGAAATTTTATTTTATTTTTTATAAAGTTTTTCATATGGAAGCTAATAAAAATCAAATATTGATTTGAAAGATGAAAAAAATTATAAGTTATATTGGAGGTGGTGTTAAAATGACAAAACAATTTAAACATGAACCTGATGGATATATTCCCTTATTAGATACAGATAAGGGTGAGTTAATTAGACCCTACTGGATAAAAGATGACGAAGTATTGTTATATTTTCCAAATCTGTTAGGCACGGAGAAAAAATCTAAAATAAAAAAGTGCATTATAATTAATACATTAACAAAAGAAGAACTCATTAAATACCAAAAAGAAGGAAGAATTCCTATAGATTATAAACTTGAGGAGTAGATAAAATGAGTAAATTAAGAGATGCAATTTATGGATTTGCTGTGGGAGATGCCTTGGGAGTTCCTTATGAATTTATTAAAAGAGGAATATTTACTTGCACAGATATGATTGGTTTTGGGACTTGGAATCAGGAAGTGGGCACTTGGTCAGATGATACAAGCATGACACTTGCCACTTGTAAGTCCATAAAAGATAAGGGATATATAGATATAAATGATATTCAAAATAATTTTAAAAAATGGTTATTTGAAGAAAAATTTACAGCGAATGGAAAAACTTTTGATGTGGGAGGCACAACACACGAAGCCCTAAGCTTAGGGTACGGTTTAGATGATTATTATTCTAATGGAAACGGATCATTAATGCGGATTTTACCTCTTGCCTTCACAGATGCGAGTGATGAAGAAATACGAAAAGTTTCTGCTATAACGCATGCTCATGAGATTTCTATGAGTGCCTGTGTAAATTATGTTCATATTGCAAGAGATTTATTAAATAATAAACCGTATATAAACGAAGAATTAAAAAACAAATCGGAAGATGAAATTCAATCTACCGGATTTGTGCTTAATACCTTGGAAGCGAGTTTATGGTGTATTTTAAATTCAAATTCTTACAAGAAAGCAGTATTAAAAGCTGTAAATCTTGGAGATGATACAGATACAACAGCAGCAGTAACTGGAGGATTGGCGGGAATCATTTATGGTTATGAATCAATTCCTAAAGAATGGATACAAAAATTAAAAAATAAAAAGTTAATTGAAGAGTGTTTATTTTGACTTGATAAGTTTTACAATTTTGTTATTATTATCGGACTTACTTGTTTTATTAATTAAATATATACAATAACATAAAATTAGTTTATAATTTTATAAAGTATAAGGAGGTTTTATGAAGTTTTTTAGGTCCATAAGCCGAATGTTATTTAATCTTACAAGTTCAATAAAAAGATTTCCTTTAGCAATGATATTTGCGATTTTAGCCGCATTTTGCATGGCACAAACTTTAAATTATAGGAAAGTTGATATTTTATTCATTAAATATACGAGGTTTGGAGCTTTATTTATTGCAGGAATATTTTTATATTCAGTTATAGCTTTGTATGTTGAATCAACAAAAAGCAATGTTAAAAATGAAGAAGATAAAAAAAGCAATAATTTATTTAAAATAATATTATACTTTTTATCAATTCCGGTAATGTATGGAATTTATGAAATAATTTATAGCAAAAATCAAGGATTTTTTGCCTACGAAAATCAGTATATTTATTTTGGACTCATTGCATTATTTGTAGTTATGGCATCTTATATAGCAAAAATTTCTTACCATAAGGACTTTATTTCTTATGTGGCAAACATACTTGAATCTTTTGTTGTATCCAATGTTTATTCAATCGTCAACTTTATAGGAATTTCAGCAATTATTTTTGTAATTCAATCACTTTTTTCCATAAAATTTGAAGAAAATATATACTTAAAATTATTTTATTTTACTTTCATACCATATAATGTTGGAATATTTCTGTCAGGCTTTCCCAAGGAAAGTGAATCATATATAGATTATGATTATCCTAAGTCTATTAAGGTACTTATGATTTATGTAATTACACCATTGGTGATAATCTATACTATTATTCTTTTTATTTACTTTTTAAAAATATTGGTAAATTGGCAAATACCTGATGGGATAATAGTTAATTTAGTTTTGTGGTATGCTATGTTTTCTGTATTTTTACAATTTTTCCTAGGGAAAATAAATACCAAGTTTATAGAAAATTTTAAAAGGTATTATCCTTTTACTCTCTTACCCTTATTATTTATGATGTTTTTTTCAATAGGGATAAGAATTAATGAATATGGTCTTACAGAAAATAGGTACTTTATCCTTGCTGCAGGAATTTGGGTTTTTATTTCAGAAATTTACTATATATTTTATAAGAAAAATTCAAATATATTTATACCTTTTATTTTTAGCGTAATTATATTATTTTCCGTGATTGGACCAATATCGTGTTATAGGTTATCTGAAAGGTCGCAAATAAACAGGCTGACTAAAATTTTGGAAAAAAACAAGATGATTAATGGTAAAAATGTTCTTGCAAAAGAAAACATTTCAAATAAAGATAAGGACGAAATTACAAGTATTTTATTCTATTTAAAAGCTCACTATGAAAGAGTGGAAATCCCATATTTAGATAAAAATTTTGAAATTTCAGATGAAATGATGAAGACGACATTTGGCTTTAATGGAGAAGTTAAGCATGATTTAGAGAACTATCATTATGATAATAATTATGGAAACGCCATAGCCCTTAATATTGACGGATATTCAAATTTAATAAGAAATGTTAGGTATAAAGATACGACAAAAGTTGATAATTACACTTTTAATTATACACCAACTACAATAGAAATATATTTTACAAAAGACGGGCAAAAACTTCCTTTAAAAGAAATAAATTTAAAAAATTTAAAAGACAAGATAAAGACTATAGAGGAAGCTAATGGAATTATTAATCCGGAAGATTTATCAATAATTGGTGAAAATAATGGAGTGAAATATAAAATTATTTTTAATGTTATTGATTTTTATGATGAGAATGATACTATTGATACTTATGTTGAATTTGATTTATTAACAAAGGAGTTGGATTAATATGTATTATGTTACTTTTGAAAATGATGTATTTATTGATCCTTGTTTAGATCTTTCATATTTAAAAGAAATTTTAACTGAGTATCTTGAAAAAACTGATTTTTTTCAAATTATAGTTTTGAAAGAAGATGAAGAAAACAAAAATTTTTTAGAAGAATATTCAGCATATAATGAAGAGAATGAATATGAAGAGATTTTCCAAGGACCGATAGATGAAGAATTCAGTAAAGAATTACTGAAGGAATTTTTAAATGAAAAGAATATTCCAAAATTTTATGATTTAAGACTTTATATAGACGATAAAATAAAATTGGAAATATTAAATTATGGGGAAGAGGTTTCCCTATATAATTTTGATGAGGAAGAGGTTCAGGAAATTTATAAAGATTTGTTGAAAAAATATCCAATAAAGGATATAACAATAGCAGTCGATACAGAAACAACAAGTCAAGCAGATACTGAATATCTAAATTAATATAAGTATTAATTGTAAAAAAATAATTATAGGGTCTTTCCGTTGGGATTGGCCCTATAATTATTTTGACTATTTGATTTTAATGACTCAAGAAATCTTTAGTAAATTATTTTAGATTTTTTAATAAGCCAAAAAAAGCACAGTATTAATTTTAAAATTTTTCAATATTATTAATTATCACAGCCATAATCTTCTGTAAAGTAAACTAATAGTTCCTTGGCTCTTTGGTAATCCTTATCCGAAACATAAATGGTTTTTTCGAATACTGAAAATCCTGACATAAGCCTTAAAAAATCCCCTTCGTCATCATAAGTATAAGGGATTTTTTCATCTTCAAGAAGCCGGCTTATTTCTCTAAAACGAATCTCATCTGTTACAGAAACAAGTTCTATATAATTAATATCATCCATAATAATCACCCTTTAAATTTTATATAGTAAAAAAGACCCCAAAGGAGTCTTTTAATTACATATTCTTTGAATAATATTCCACGATTAATTGGTCTTCAATTTCTATCGGAATATCTTCTCTATTTGGCAGACTAACAAGTTTTCCTTTGAAATCTTCTTCTTTAGTAAGGTAAGGATAACTTACAGGGAAATTTGTATTGTAATTTTCCTTAAACATTTCAACTTTCTTACCCTTACGAGAAAGAGATATTTCATCACCAATATCACATCTGTAAGAAGATATATCAACCTTTTTGCCGTTAACAAGGATGTGTCCATGAAGAACCATTTGTCTAGCTTGTCTTATTGAAGAAGCAAGGCCCAGTCTATAAGTTAAATTATCAAGTCTTCTTTCAAGGAAAGAAATAAGGTTTGGACCTGTTTGTCCTTGCGCTCTTTGAGCTTCAATAAAAAGATTTAAAAATTGTTTTTCTAAAACTCCATAGTATGCTCTAAGTCTTTGTTTTTCCAATAATTGTTTACCATATTCAGTTAACTTCTTATCACTTCTTGCGCTACCTCTTTGAGCTCTTTTCATAGCTTTGGGGTGGCCACATACATTTAGTCCCAGTCTTCTTGATTGTTTAAATCTGGGTTCCATCATTTTTGCCATTTCATCAAACTCCTATATATTTTGCCGCGATAATTAAGAGCCATTTGTATTGTACTAAAAGATTTAAAAAAAGTAAAGAGCTAATTATTAAATATTAGTATTTTTAAAAGCTTTTAAAAGAATTTATAAAAAATTTTTCTATAAAATTATTTAATAATAAAATTAAATATAATTAAGCATATGATTTTACAAATTCCCAATTTATAGTTTATAATAGTGAAAGAAAATATTTAATAGAAAAGGTGATTAAATGAGCGGACATTCAAAATGGAATAATATAAAAAATAAAAAAGGTAAGGAAGATGCCAGAAAGGGAAAAGTTTTTACTAAACTTGCCAGACTAATTACAGTTGCAACAAGACAAGGTGGACCGAATCCTGATTTCAATCCTCAATTAAAGGTTGCTATAGACAAGGCTAAGGCTGAAAATTTACCAAACGATAATATTGAAAGAGCAATAAAAAAAGGTTCAGGAGAAGATGACTCTGCAAATTTTGAAACCATTACTTACGAAGGTTACGGTCCGGGCGGAATTGCTGTTATGGTTAAGTGCTTAACAGATAATAGAAACAGAACAGCTCCTGATATTCGTCATATTTTTGATAAAAATGGTGGCAATCTTGGAACACCGGGTTGTGTATCATTTATGTTTAATGAAAAAGGTCTTATAGGAATTTTAAAGCCTGATAATTGTGACAGCGATGATTTTATTTTAACAGCTATTGATTATGGAGCAGAAGATGTAATTGACCGTGGTGAAGCTTTTGAAATTATAACTACACCTGAAAATTATTATGATGTAAGAAAAGCTCTTGAAGATGATGGATATGAATTTGTAGAGAGTGATATAACTTTTGTAAGTGAAAATTATTCAAAGTTATCAGATGAAGATGATATTAAAAAAATGGACAAATTAATTGACGCTTTGGAAGATAATGATGATGTTCAAGATGTTTATACTAATTGGGATACAGAAGACTAATAATGAAAAAGAAAATTTTGGCTTTTATGGGTAGTGAAAGAAGACATAGGAGTACAGAAAAATTTTTGGATATATTTTTAGAGGAAAAATTTAAAAATGATGAAATAAAAAAAATTATAATTAAAGATCTTGATTTTTCTCCATGTATTTCCTGTTATGCATGTGCAAAGGATAAGGAGTGTATTTTAAAAGATGACCTTACAAAAATATATCCACTTATTGATAATAGCGATGTAGTAGTATTTGCATCGCCTATTTATTTTAACTCATTATCTGCACGGTCAAAGGCTCTAGTTGACAGGATGCAAGTTTATTGGTCAAGAAAATTTATACAAAATGAAATAATTGAAAAAAATAAAGAAGGAATTGGCCTTTTTGTTGGAGGAGCCCCTTTTAAAGAAGATCAGTTTTTGGGATCTGAGCTTGTGCTTAAACATTTTTTTATGGCTATCGGTACAAAAAAATACGTGTATTATGAAGTTCCAAACACAGATATCTATAATTTAGAAAAGACTGAGAATTTTTTGTCATTTATAAATAAAGAGAATAACAATATTGCAATTTATAAAGGTTAGGAGGAAATATGGAATTAAATAAATATATTGACCATACTTTATTGAAAGCTGATGCTACAGAAGATGAAATTAAAAAGCTTTGTAAAGAAGCTAAAAAATATGATTTTATGGCAGTTTGTATAAATCCTACAAATATCAATATAGCAAAAGAAGAACTTAAAGCTACAAATATAAAAATTTGTACCGTTATAGGATTTCCCCTTGGAGCAAGCACAAGTGAAACCAAGGTTTTTGAAGCTGAAAATACTATAAAAAAAGGTGCTGATGAAATTGATATGGTTTTAAATATTGGAGCTGTAAAATCAAAAAAATATGATAGAGTTTTGGAAGATATAAATGGGGTTGTTGAAGAGGTTCACAAAAAAAGCAAGATTATAAAAGTTATTCTTGAAACTTGTTTATTAGATAAGGATGAGATAATTAAGGTACTGGA
Organism: uncultured Peptoniphilus sp.; assembly: GCA_902489255.1. Classification (GTDB taxonomy): domain Bacteria; phylum Bacillota; class Clostridia; order Tissierellales; family Peptoniphilaceae; genus Peptoniphilus_A. Next base: position 47,841 of record CABTZF010000005.1, read on the forward strand.
ACTTATTAAGGTTACAGGAGCTGATTATGTAAAAACGTCTACAGGTTTTTCAACAGCCGGAGCAAAAATTTCAGACATTTCTCTTATGAGAAAAATTTTGGGACCAAATATGGGTATAAAGGCAAGCGGTGGTATTAGAAATTTGGAGACTGCAAAAAAGATGATTGAAGCAGGTGCAAATAGACTTGGAGTATCTGCAGGAGTGCAAATAATGGAGGAGTATAGGTGTGAAAATTAATCCGGTTGCTTTTAATTTATTTGGATTGGAAGTCAGATGGTATGGAATTTTGATAGCTCTTGGAGCTTTTATAGCCATAAATATAATTGAAATTATGGGAAATAGATATGAATATAAAAATGGACTTTATAAGGGTTTTGCAAGTGACCTTGGAGTTTTTGTAATTATATTTGGAGTTTTGGGAGCAAGGCTTTATTATGTTGCCTTTGAATGGGAATATTACAGTCAAAACTTAGGTGAAATTTTTGCTATAAGAAATGGAGGACTTGCCATATATGGCGGAATACTTGCGGGGATGTTAGCAAGCCTATTTTTTTCAAAAGTTAAAAAAATTAATTTTCTTACGATTATGGATACTTGTGCTCCGGCAGTTCCTCTTGCTCAAGCAATAGGAAGGTGGGGTAATTTTATAAATGGTGAAGCTCATGGAGGAGAAACAAATTTGCCTTGGGGCATATGGGTTGACGGAATAAAAGTTCATCCAACTTTTTTATATGAATCTATTTTGGACTTTTTTATCTTTTTGCTTTTATTTTTTTATATGAAAAAGAAACAAAAATTTACAGGTCAACTTTTCTTCTTATATATAATAATTTATGGGTTCGGTAGATTCATTATTGAAGGAATGAGAACAGACTCTCTTTACTTGGGACCTTTTAGAATTTCTCAAATCGTAAGTCTTGTATTAGTTTTTGTAGGCGGTTTTTTATACTTTAGAAAAAAAAGAAATTGATTTTAAATTATATATATGCTATAATTTTTAATATTGTTACGGGATGTAGCGCAGCCCGGTAGCGCACATGTATGGGGTGCATGGGGTCGAAGGTTCAAATCCTTTCATCCCGACCATAGGACTGGTTTTGACCGGTCCATTTTTTTATGGTATGATTTTTTTGGGAGTAAAACTTATGAATAAAATTAATTATAATTTAGAGATGGAAAAAGTTTTAAAAACAATAGATCTAAATAACAAGCCTTCACTTCTTTTACATTCTTGTTGTGGACCCTGTTCATCGGCAGTAATAGAAAGACTCGCCCCATTTTTTAAGTTGCAAGTTCTTTATTATAATCCCAATATAGATACTTATCAAGAATATATGAAAAGAGCCGAAGAACAAATTAGGTTTATAAAGGAATTCGGCCTTGAAGATGAAGTAAAAGTTCAAGTTTTAGACTATGATAAGGATGCGTTTTTAGAAGCCGTTAAGGGCTATGAACATTATAAAGAAGGCTCAGCAAGATGTGTGAAGTGTTTTAATTTAAGGCTTTCTAAAACTGCCGAGCTAGCTAAAGCCGGAAACTTTGATTATTTTACAACGACCCTTAGTATTTCTCCATGGAAGGATTCTCAAATTTTAAATAAATTAGGCAATCATTTGGGAGAAATTTACGGGGTTAATTATTTATATTCGGATTTTAAGAAAAAAGACGGCTTTAAAAGATCTGTAGACTTATCTAATAAATTTAATATGTACAGGCAATGTTATTGTGGCTGTGAATTTAGTGAAGAGGAAACTTTAAAGAGTGAAAAAAAGATTAATTAATTTTTTTATTATTATCCTAATACTTATAAATTTCTCCGCTTGCAGAGATTTAAGAACCGGAGATAAGAAAAGTTTAGGACAAGAAAATAATTTAACAATTCATGAAAATGCAGCAAAAGAAAAAGTAGAAGAAGATAAAAAAGTTTATATAGAACTTTTGGCTATGGGAGATATGATTTTTCACAGGCCACTTGTTAATTCTTCCAGGGTTAACGATACTTATGATTTTTCTAAAAGTTTTGCAAATATTTCTCTCGATTTACAAAAAGCGGACATTGCACTTGCAAATTTTGAAGGTTCTATTAATAGTGACAGAAAGCTTAGCGGATTTCCCTTATTTAATTTTCCCAAAGAAACAATTACAGGATTAAAAAATGCGGGTTTTGAACTTCTAACAACTGCCAATAATCACTGTCTTGATACTGGAGTTGATGGAGTGAAAGAAACAATTAAAACAATTAATGCTAACGGCATTATGAATGTAGGTACATATTTAGATTCCAACCATTCTGATATAATTATTGAAAAAAATAATATTAAGGTTGGATTTTTAGCTTATACTGATTTATTAAACGGTATGGACGGTCTAATAAAAGGTAAAGAATATATGGTCAATACTTTTGAAGATAGAGATTTTAAAAAAGATATTGATAATTTGGCAAAAAAAGTTGATTTTTTAGTTATAATTCCGCATTGGGGGGAAGAATATCAATTTAAACCAAGCGCAAGACAGGAAGAACTAAAGAATCAACTTTACGAAGCCGGAGCAGATATAGTTTTGGGTTCGCATCCTCATGTTGTTCAAAAATGTGAAGATTTTTATATAAACGGTGAGAGAAAATTTATTTGCTATTCTATGGGCAATGCCATTTCCAACCAAACTGAAAAAGTTATAGGGAAAAAAGGAGTTGAAAGTGGTCTTATGATAAAGCTGAAATTAGAAAAAAATCTTACAAAGAATATTTCCAGAATAATAGATATTGAAACAATTCCTACTTGTACCCTGAAATACAGGGAAGGTGATAAAAATATTTATGGAATCTTTAAATATACAGATATTCTTGATGGTGGAAAATTTTCTGGTATGTTTGATGAAAACTCAAAAAGAATTTTTAAAGAAAGATATGAATATACAAATAAAATAATTGAGGGTAAAAATGAATAGAGATTTTGTTCCGGGAACTGCATATGTAATTGTTCAAGATGAAAAAAATTTTAAATACACCAGTGACTCTTTGATTCTATCTTCGTTTGTAAAAGGAGGTATAAGAGCCCTTGATTTGGGTTGCGGTAATGGAATTCTTTCTCTTAGACTTGTTGACAGATTTAAGGAAATAGTGGCAATAGATTATAATTTAGAAGCCTTGGAACTTTTTAAAATTTCACTAAAGGAAAATCATTTGGAGGATAAAATAAGACTTATTGGGGATAATATTTTTAATTTGAAGGAATATTATCCGGACAATTATTTTGATCAAATCTTATTTAATCCTCCTTATTTCAATTGTTTTAAAGCTGAAAATAATGTTGAAAGGGCTAGACATTCAGAAAGTATTAAGGAATTCATACCTATAATAGGATCTTTATTAAAGCCTCAAGGAGATTTTACAATAATTTTTCCGGCGAACAGAATTTGTGAATTAATTTATTATTTGAATGATAATAATTTAAAGATTAAGGATTTGATTGCCGTTAAACCGACAATCAGAAAAGATGCACGACATTTTATATGCAGATGTAGAAAACCGGCAAATTTTGGAAATTTTTACAGGGAATTTATAGTTCATGATAAAGACGGTTATAGCCAAGAAATGAAAAGGGTTCAAAATAATGAGGTGCTATTATGATTTATTTCTGTCCGACACCTATCGGGAATTTAGGAGATATAAGTTTGAGAACTTTAGAGGTTCTAAAGAATGTAGATATTATCTATGCTGAAGACACCAGGGTAACAATAAAACTTTTAAATCACTATGATATTAATAAGAAGTTAATGACTTACCATAAATTTAATGAAACTAAAGCTTCTGATAAAATTATAGAAAATTTAAGAAATGGACTCGACATTGCCCTTGTAACCGATGCAGGAATGCCGGGAATTAGTGATCCGGGATTTATTTTAATAAAAAAATTGATAGAAAAAGAAATTGAATTTAGAGTACTTCCGGGAGCGAATGCAGCTTTAACTGCTCTTATTTCTTCCGGGTTAGATAATCAGCATTTTTATTATTATGGTTTTACAAATTCCAAATCATCCCTTAGAAAAAAAGAATTTGAAAGTATTAAGAATATTAAGGCTACTTTAATATTTTATGAAGCTCCCCACAGGCTTATTGGATTTTTAACAGATATGTTTGAAGTTTTTGGAGATAGGGAAATTGCGATTTCAAGAGAGCTTACAAAAATTCATGAAGAAACAATTAGAGGGAAAATTTCAAAAATTTTAAATGAAGACTTAACCTTAAAGGGTGAATTTGTAATTGTTGTGGAAGGTAATACCGACAAAAAAGAAAGTCCGGATATTAAAAATCTTTTAATTACTAAAATAAATGAGGGCTTTAGTAAATCTCAAGCGGTTAAAAAGGTTGCAGAAGAGTATAATCTTTCCAAGAATATAGTATATAAGGAGAGTTTAGATTTAGATGTTTGATTTGCGGCAATTAGAAGACAAAATAAAAACAATTAATACAAACTTGAGAGGAAAATATAACGAATATTTTTCCATAGAGAGGGAAGATTTTATTAATTCTCTTGAGAAAAAAGTAGGCAAGGTTGTAAAATTTGAGCATTTAAGTGCCGATGAATTGAGTAAAATTGACGATTTAGTTGGAGTTGACGGCTCTGTAAATAGAAGCGGTGGTGCTTATCCTCATTATATAGAAATATATCAGGGACTTGCTAAGTCAACTAAGTATGGTGAAATTTACCTATCCAATGTATATACACCAACTTTAAATGAAGGATTTGAGATTGAAGAAAAAAGAGAACAGTTGTTGGCAACAATTGAAATTGATAGTGCCTTAGAATATATAAGAAAAAAGAGCCCTCATGTTTTGATGATGGACGGAGGCTTTATAAGATATAAAATTAATTGTCCGTATAAATTTAAAGACCTAAGGGAAATTTGTCAGCAAAAAAATATTCTTCTTTTTGGAGTGATTAAAGATATTAAAACCTCAATTATTGGAAGGGCATTAGAATATGGCAAGGCAATTTACGATAGGGAATTACTTTTTAATAAGTTCCAAGTCGGAGAAGGAATTCTTATTAATAATGAAGTAAATAAAAAATATATTGATAAGGGTTTAGGAGAAGGATTTTCTTCCGCCTTTGTGAGAAGTTCAAATTTTCCGGGGGCAGTGGGTATTGATATCCTGGACCTACAGGAAGAATATTTGACCTTTGCTACAAGGTTAGTTTGTACTCTTACACCTTTAAATAGCCGTGGAGTTCCACTATGGCTTGATATTGTTGATAAAGATGTAAAAATTACTGATGAAATTATTAAGGCAACTTTAGAATCTTATTTAGATAGAGACTTGTATGAAAGATTTTTTATATCTGAAAGAGATAAGAGAACTTATTAGGAGGGAAAAAATGAAAGTATTAGGAATTACAACAACTCAAGAAGTTTATATAGGGTCTAAAGAAAAAAATTTCAGGAATAATGAATTTTTGGTAGTTGAAGATCCGGTTCAAGGGGAATTATTGGGAGAAATTGTTGAAGCAAAAACCTACAACAGATTTATTCCTCTTGATATGGAAGGAGATTTTGTTGATTCTAAAGTTTTATCTTCTTTAAAATCCATGGGTTACGATATAAATGAAGAAACAATTTATATTGGCAAGTTAAGATTTTTTGAAGAAGTTCTCTATGCTCCTATAACAGGTTCAGATGTAAGAATACCGACATTTGGAGAAATTAAAGAAATTCTTTTAAACATTCCTACTAAAGAAGCCATGATTCTAGGCATAATTAAAAATACAGATGATTTGGCAAGAAATGCAGATGAAGATTACAAAAATCTTTGTCACACCTTTGAAAAAGGGGAGTATAAGGTTCAAGTAGACTTGCCATATTTATTTGATTATAGGTCTATGCATCAATATCCTCATATAGGAATATTTGGCGGTTCTGGGTCCGGGAAATCTTTTGGTATGAGAGTTTTATTAGAAGAAATTATGGAGAAAGAAATTCCAACTGTAGTTTTGGATCCCCACTTTGAAATGGACTTTTCTAATAATTCCCCTATAAGCCAAAAATCATACAAAGATAAATTTAAGTGTCTTCAAATAGGTATAGATGTGGGCATAAAATTTCAAGACTTAAATAAGGGGGATTTAAAAAACCTCTTAAATTCTGTTTCGGAATTAACGGATTCTATGAATAATGTTATTGATGTAATATTAATAAAAGGAGCATCCTACGTATCTTTTAAAAATAAACTGGATATGCTTTTAGAAGCTTATGAATATGGGTCAAGAGAAAAAATTATTTCTGTGATTGACCAAACAGGAGATTTAACAGAGAGTCAAAGATTAGAAAAAGTATTGGAAGTATATGAGAAATTTGGGAAAATTACCAATGCAATGTCAGTAAGAGGAGTTTTGTGGAGATTAAATTCCCTCTATAACGAAGGTATATTTTCTTATAATGTGGATGAAGTTTTTGATCTATTGAAAAGGGGAAAACTTGTAGTCCTGCAAGGTTCAACAAGATTAATAAATGTTTTTTCTACATACATTTTAACTAAGCTTTATAATTTAAGGAAAGATTATAGAGATGAAGTATATAGAGAAAACCTTGATGCAGAATTCTTTCCGCCTTTTATAGTTGTAACTGATGAAGCACACAACTTTGCACCAAAGGGATATAACACAGCATCCAAATCAATTATTAGAGAAATTTCTCAAGAAGGTAGAAAATATGGGGTATTTTTAATATTAGCAACTCAAAGGCCAACTCTTCTTGATGAAACAATAACTGCCCAATTAAATACAAAAATGATTTTTAGAACAGTCAGAGCTTCAGATATTGATACAATAAAAGAGGAAACTGATTTGAGATCTGAAGAATCTAATAGGCTACCTTATTTAAAGACAGGAGATGTTTTTATTTCTTCATCAGAAAGAGGCAGGTCTTCTTTTGTAAGAATTAGGGCATCTAATACTTTAAGTCCCCATAGTTTAAACCCCTTTGATGAATTAAAAGAAAACACTGAAAATAATTTAAAAGAATTTTTGTCATATATATATGATTTCTTGCCGTTAGCAACATCTTCAATTTTAGTGTCAATGACAGAAATAAACAAAAAATTTGGAACAAATTATTCTTATGATGAATTTTTAAAAAATTTGGAAGCCTTATGTGAAAATAATTTAATAGCCAAAAACAAAGATTTTTTAGGAGAATCCTATAAAAGGATTGAGGAGGACTGATGTATTCACGAGTAAAAACTTGTACACTTTTTGGCCTTAACGGCTATGAGGTGGATGTAGAAACGGATCTTGCAAGATCTATGCCCAAAGTAAGCCTAGTAGGGTTGCCGGATACTGCAATTAAAGAATCTATTGAGAGAGTAAGATCTGCAATAAATAATTCGGGTTATGAATTTCCAAGAAAAAAAATTACTATAAATCTTGCACCTGCAAACCTTAGAAAAGACGGCTCACAAATTGATCTTGCAATAGCCATAGGGATTTTATTGGCTGACGGAATAATAGAAAAATCTCCTGATGATTTTGTTTTTTTAGGAGAGCTTGCCCTTGATGGAAAAATTTATCCGGTTACAGGTATCTTAGCTATGATAATTTCTATGAGAGAAAAGGGATATAGAAGGTTTATAGTTCCTTATAACAATAGGAAGGAAGCAAGCCTTGTAAGTGATGTAGAAATTTATCCTGTAAAAAATTTTAAAGATCTTGTAGAATTCCTAAAGGGTAACTTAAGTTTAAAAAGAGCGGTTGGAGAAATTTCAGAGAGTGAAGTTACCTATGACATGGATTTTTCTGACATTAAAGGCCAAGATAATTTAAAAAGAATTTTAACAATAGCTGCAGCATCTAAGGCCAATTGTTTATTTATAGGATCTCCGGGCAGCGGGAAAACTATGGCTGCCAAAAGATTTCCGACAATTTTGCCGCAACTTGATTTTGAAGAGGCTATAGAAGTTACAAAAATATATTCTGTAGCAGGTCTACTTAAAGATAATGCATTAATAAGTACACCACCTTTTAGAAGTCCTCATCATACGGCATCTGCTGTTGCCTTAATTGGAGGAGGCACATATCCAAGGCCCGGAGAAATTTCCCTGGCTCATAAAGGAGTACTTTTTTTAGATGAACTTCCTGAATTTTCTAAAAATGTTTTGGAAGTTTTAAGGCAACCTATGGAAGCAAAAGTAATTAATATTGCAAGAGCCAATGGGACAGTAACTTTTCCTTGCGATTTTCAGCTGATTGTTGCTATGAACCCATGTCCTTGCGGATATTTTCACTCAAAAAAACATGAATGTACCTGTTTGCCCTTCCAAATTCAAAGATATTTGTCAAAAATTTCTCATCCTCTTTTAGATAGGATAGATTTGCACTTGGAGGTTTCGGAAGTTGATTACAAGGAAATTTCAACAGACAAAATATCAAAGACGTCTGAAGAGATGCGCAAAGAGGTCCTAAATGCCAGAGATGTACAAAGAGAAAGGTTTAAGGGGAAGCCCTATAAATTTAATTCTGAAATTCCTGATAAGGAACTAAAAAAATATTGTCAGCTTGATGAAAACTGCAAAAGAATAATGGAACTTTCTTTTAAAAAATATAATATGAGTGCAAGAACCTATAATAAACTTTTAAAAATTGCAAGGACGATTGCAGATATGTCAAAGAGTGAAAAAATAAAAGAAGATCATTTATTGGAAAGCATACAATATAGAGTTATAGATTCAAAATTTTGGGGGAATTAATGAATAGAGAAGATATAATTTTTTTAAGTAATTTATGTATTTCCAGTAATAATATAATTAAAATCTTGGAATATTGTCAAAAAAATAATTTAAGTTTTTTTGAATTTTTAGATTCTGATCCTGAAAATATAAAGGGATTAATAAGACCGTTAACTTTTATGAAAATTAGAGATTCTTTAAATTCCTACAAAAGTCTTTGTAGCTTAACTTATGAAAAATGTCAAAAGTTAAAAGCCAGGATAAGTACAATTTTAGACGAAGATTTTCCAGACAGTCTTAAATTTTTGGAGGACCCTCCTGCAATTTTATATGTTAGAGGTAATAAACTTGACACAGAAAACAATCTTGCAATGGTCGGGGCTAGAAAGCACACTTCTTATGGAAATTATGTCGTAAATAAATTTATTGATCAGTTATCAAACTATAATTTCACCATAGTTTCAGGGATGGCATATGGTATTGACGCCTTATCCCATAAAATTGCCCTTGAAAAAGAAATGGGTGCGATTGCAGTCCTTGGAAATGGAGTTGATATAATTTATCCAAGGGCTAATACAAGTCTTTATATGAATTTAGTAAATAAGGGAACAATTATAAGTGAATATCCTTTTGGTATGAAAGCAAGCAATTATACATTTCCCCAAAGAAATAGAATTATTTCCGCCCTTTCAAGGGCTGTGGTCGTAATTGAGGCTAAGGAAAAAAGTGGCTCTCTCATAACGGCAAGACTTGCAGCAGAACAGGGAAGGGAAGTTTTTGCAGTTCCGGGAAATATTAATTCTCCCTACTCTTGCGGTACAAATTTACTTATTAGAGATGGAGCTATCCCACTTTTAGACATTGAAGATATTTTAGCTTATTTTCCGGAAGTTAAAAAGAAAAATGAGCAAGAAAAAAATATAATTAATTTGAGTGAAGATGAAATTTTATTATTAAACTTTATAAAAGATGGCCATAATAACATTGAAGAAATTTGCAATATGTCAAACTTTGATGTATTTTATATAAATAGTTTATTAACAAAATTGGAATTAAAATCAGTAATTGAAAAAATATCTTTAACAGAATATAGAATTATTTAAAGGAGTTGAAATTTTGACAAGAAATCTAGTTATTGTCGAATCACCTACCAAGGCTAAAACTATAAAGAAAATGTTGGGGTCAAATTATAAAGTTGTGGCTTCAGTTGGCCACATAAGAGATCTGCCGAAAAGTAAATTAGGTATAGATATAGAAAATAACTTTGAACCCCAGTATATAAATATTAGAGGCAAAGGTCCTTTAATTAAAGAATTAATAAATGATGCAAAAAAATCAAAAAATATATTTCTTGCAACTGACCCTGATAGGGAAGGGGAAGCAATATCTTGGCATCTTTCATATATTTTAGGATTGGATCCTAAAAAAGAAAATAGGGTAACATTTAATGAAATTACCAAGGATGTAGTTAAGGAATCAATAAAAACGCCAAGGGCAATAGATATGAATTTGGTGGATGCACAGCAAGCAAGGCGTGAGCTTGACAGGATAGCAGGATATAAAATTTCTCCGCTTTTGTGGAAAAAGGTCAAGTCCGGACTTTCAGCAGGTCGAGTTCAATCAGCAGTTTTAAAGATTATTTGTGATAGGGAAGAAGAAATAAATAATTTCAGACCCGAAGAATATTGGACTATAGAAGCTGATTTGCGATTTAATAGAAAAAAAGTATTGGCTTCTTATTATGGTTCTTATGAAAATAATAAATTAGAGAAAAAAGATTTAAAAACAGAAGAAGAAGCAGACAAGGTACTAAAGAAAATCGACAGGAATAATTTTTCTGTTAAAGATGTAAAAAAGGGTCTCAGATCTAAAAAACCTCAAGCACCTTTTACAACTTCAACAATGCAGCAAGAAGCCTCCAGAAAAATTAATTTTACCATAAAGAAAACAATGCAAGTTGCCCAATCACTTTATGAAGGTTTGAGTATTGGTGAAGAAGGACTTGTAGGTTTAATCACCTATATGAGAACAGACTCAACAAGAGTGTCACAAACAGCTGTAAATCAAACTCAAGCCTATATAAATAAAATTTATGGCAAAGAATATGTCGGGCTTAAAAGAGTAACGAGTAAAAAATCCGAGAATATCCAGGATGCCCATGAATGTATCAGACCAACTGATGTTAATAGGACACCTCATATGCTTGAAGATTCTTTATCAAAAGATCAATTTAAACTTTATCAGTTAATATGGAAGAGATTTGTGGCATCATTAATGAAGCCTGCAACTTTTGAAACTGAAGCCGTAGAAATTATTTCAAATAATGAAGTTTTTAAGTGTAATGGTTCAAGTTTAAATTTTGACGGGTTTTTAAAAGTATATGATTATGAATATAAAAAAGATGATATTTTGCCGGATATGAAAGTTGGAGATAAGCTAAGCCTAAAAGAACTAATAAAAAATCAGCATTTTACTCAACCTCCGGCAAGATACAATGAAGCTTCTTTAATAAAGACTTTAGAAGATTTGGGAATTGGAAGGCCTTCAACATATTCACCCACAATAACAACCCTTCAAACAAGATTTTATGTAGTAAGTGAAGAAAAAAAATTAGTACCGACAGAATTGGGGCTTACAGTAAATAAAATCCTATGTGATAATTTTGAAGGACTTGTTAATGAAAAATTTACAGCTAAATTAGAAACTGATCTTGATAGAATTGCAAGTGGAGACCTCTATTGGAAAGATTTAGTTGGAGAATTTTATAAGGATCTAAAAGTTGACCTTGACAAGGCCTATGAAAATATAAAAAAAGTGGAAATTAAGGATCCGGTTACAGATGTTATTTGTGAAAAATGCGGCAGACATATGGTTATAAAAATGGGAAGATTTGGAAAATTTTTAGCTTGTCCAGGATTTCCTGAATGTAAAAATGCCAAACCTTATGTTGAAAAAACAGGAGTTAAATGTCCAAAGTGTAAGAGTGGTGATATTGTAGTTAAAATGAGCAAAAAAGGAAGAAAATTTTATGGCTGCAACAATTATCCCAAGTGTGATTTTGTATCTTGGAATAAACCAATTAATGAAATTTGTCCTAAATGTGGAAATATTTTAGTTGAAATAAATAATCGTAGTGGAAAATTTGTTAGATGCTCTAATAATACCTGTACTTATATTAAGTCGGAGGTAAAGAATGAATAAATTAAGCCAAACATCACTAAAAATCATAAATGAAAAATTCTGCCGAAAAAATACTCTAGTACCAATATTTGAAGACAAGGATAAAATTATTTTTTATAGTCGAACGGATGATGATTTGTTAAAATTCAATCTAGGCCAACTAACGGGCAAGGAAATTGAATTTCTAGTTAAGCAAGAGGATCTTATTAATAAAGAAATTGAAAATTTATTTGCCAATAAAATTGATAATTCTATTTTAAATGAGATATTAATAAATTATAAGGAAATCAATCCTAATTTAGATTTAGAAGATTCAGGAGAAGATGCACCTGTAGTTAAAGTTTTAAATTATATTTTAAACCTTGCTATATCAAGGGATGCCTCAGATATTCACATAGAAAATTTAAAAGATGAAATACTTGTTAGATATAGGATAGATGGAAGTTTACATGAACTTTCAAGATTTCCAAAAGTCCTATATCCATATTTGATTACAAGAATAAAAGTTATGTCAAAACTTGATATAGCTGAAAAAAGATTGCCTCAAGATGGTAGATTTTCTTACCCATATAAAGGAAGAAATATAGATGTTCGTGTTGCCATAAGTCCAACAGCCTATGGAGAAAAGATTGTTTTCAGAATTCTTGATGTTGACAGGGTTATTTATACGCCTGAAGGCATAGGTCTTATAGGAGAAAATTATAAAAAAGTAATAAATTTAGTTAACCAACCTCAGGGGTTAATTTTAATTACTGGGCCAACATCAAGTGGAAAAACTTCAACCTTATATACGATTTTAAGGTATATAGAAAATTCTGATATCAATATAATGACCATAGAAAATCCTATTGAATATAAAATAGACGGTATAAATCAAATAGAAGTTAACGAAAATACGGGTCTAACTTTTGAACTTGGATTAAAGTCTATTCTAAGAATGGATCCGGATAAAATAATGATTGGAGAAATTAGAAATAGAGAAACCGCCCATATTGCTATTTCAGCTTCAATTTCAGGGCATACAGTTTTTTCAACTATACATACGGAAAATTCACCTGCAGTTGTGGGTAGGCTGATAGATATGGGTATAGAACCTTATCTTGTATCAGCAGGTCTTATAGGAGTTATTTCTCAAAGACTCATAAAAAAATTATGTCCCCATTGTAAGAGAAGAATAATTTCAGATGGTCCATTTTTAAAAGGCAAAGAAATTTATGTTCCAGTAGGTTGTGATAAATGCAACGATGGATATTTGGGGAGAATGGCAGTATTTGAAATAATGATAGTTGATGAAAAAATGAAAGAAATGATTAATGAGAAAGTTTCTGTAAATAAAATTAAGGACTATGCAGTTTCTCAAGGTATGCATACCCTAGCTCATGAAATTATAGAACTTGTAGAAAATGGAAACACTTCAATAGAAGAATATTATAGAAATATAAATACAATAGGAGAAATATGAATTTTACATATAAGGCTCTTAAGGGAAAAGAAATAGTTAAGGGAAGTGTAAGTGCAAAGACCAAAAAAGACGCAATACAAACTTTAAAAGCTCAAGGTTTCAGACCAATTTCCCTTGAAGAAAATATTGAAAAGAATAACGCTGTTTCTTTTAATAGTAAATTTAAAGCTCGTGACTTATATTTTCTATTTACCCAACTAGCCCTTATGCTTAAGTCAGGAATACTAATAGATACTGCTATAAAAATATCAGCGGACAATTTTACTGATAAAAAAAGAGATACCCTATTAAAAATTGCTGAAAATTTAAATAGGGGTCTTAGTCTGAGCGAAAGCATGGATATTAACAACAATTTTTCGGATTTTGTAATAAATTTAGTTGAAGTTGGACAAGATTCATCAAATTTAGTGGGAGTTTTTGAAAATTTAGCAAATTTTTATAAAAAAGAAGATAATTTAAAAAAGAAAGTTATCTCCACTATAAGTTATCCGCTTATCCTACTTATAGTTTCTTTTATTGTTGTTAATTTTTTAATGTTAAGCGTAATACCTGCCTTTGCAGATATTTATGAAGAAGCGGGCAGTACCTTGCCCCTTTTCACAAGAATATTAATTGCCATGTCTTCTTTTTTAAGAAATCATTTTTTAATGATTGGCTTAGGTTTGATTGTATTTATTAGTCTTTTAATAATGTATTTTAAAAGTCATAGAGAAGTTTGGGATCGAATTCTATTAAGAAATTCTTATTATAAAAAAGTTTACACTCTAAGATTTTCTTTTACTATTTATATTCTTTTATCTTCGGGTTTAAATATAGATAAGGCAACGGAAAGTCTTGTTTTGATGGAAAAAAACAGCCTTATTCGCAGAAAATTAAATGGAGTTATCAATAATCTTAAAAAGGGAGAGGCTTATTGGCTTAGTTTAAGGAATATGAATATTTTTCCAAAAATTTTTATATCTATGGTTAAAATAGGGGAAGAATCTTCAAATTTTAAAAAAATATTTAAGAATTTCAGAGAATACTATGAGGAAGATTTGGAAAATTATAATAAAAGATTTTTAGATATCTTGGGGCCTTCCTTAATTATAATTTTAGCTATAATAATAGGATTTATTGTGCTTTCAATAGCATTACCAATCTTTAATATGGTAAATACAATTTAAAAACTTTTAATTATAAATAAAATTTTGAAAAAGCATAGGAGAAAGATCAGTATAAATAAAAAACGGATTAACCTTTGGTAATTTGAAAATAGGCATAGTTGTTCCAAAGAAAGATGTTTTAGCTTACTTAATTAAGCATATAACTTTCAGATTTCAAGATAAGAATTCCTTCCGGATACTTAAAAGGAGAGAAATCTAAATATTATTTATAATTTTTAGAATGTTTCATGGAATCGTAGCACCGATGCTTGCTTTGTAAAAAGCATACACAAAAGGGTTCAGAAGTGGCGATGTAAAACAATCCATAGATATTATTTATAAATTATATAAAGATTTTTTATGTTATTGCAAAGTAGATATTACTGTTATTTATTTTTGTTTTTTTAATATTAGAACTTAGAATAAAAATTCATATTTAAATTTTACTCTTAGAGGATTTTGCATGTTAAAATGACGAGGTCCTTCTTTTTATGTTTAAAAATCAAAAACAGACTAAAAAAAAATGATCAAAGGATATTAGACAAAGGAAAATATAATTTTGTCAAAGAAAAAATCTATGTACCTGACGAAGTGTATATAGCATATTTATTAGTCGACAGATAGGTAATAAAGGCTCTATGTCAAATATTGGGGAGGCTCGTTAGCTCG
>CABTZF010000006.1 GCA_902489255.1 uncultured Peptoniphilus sp.
ATGCCCGTCATACTAAAAAACTGCCGGATTTTCTCCGGCAGTAAATTTATTTTTGAACAATTATTTATTATTTTTAAAACCTTCGTAAAGATTTCCTTCTTTGGCGTCTACATATTTTTGAGCATTCATGGCTGCTATAGCCCCATCTCCTGCTGCATTAACTATTTGTCGTATAGTCTTTTTACGAATATCTCCTGCAGCAAAAACTCCGTCAATTTTAGTTTTCATTTCATCATCAGTAATAATATAGCCCTTATCATCCAAATCCAAAATTCCCTTAAAAAGTTCCGTATTCGGCAAATATCCTATAAATACAAAAATACCGAAGGGTTCATCTCCCTTAATATCAGTAATTTCTCCACTTTTTAGGTTTCTGATAATCAGCTCATTTGCTATTTTATTTCCCTTGATTTCTTCAACGGCACTGTCCCAAATAAAGTCGATTTTTTCATTGGCAAAGGCTCTTTCTTGGATATCTTCAGCAGCACGAAGTCTGTCACGTCTGTGGATAATATGAACTTTTTTTGCAAAGTTTGCTATATATAAGGCTTCTTGAATAGCCGCATCACCGCCGCCAACTACGTAGACTTCCAAATCTTCATAAAAGGCTGCATCACAAGTTGCACAAAAAGAAATTCCCTTACCCTTAAATTCATTTTCCCCCTTGGCACCAAGAGGTCTTGGGATTGAACCTTGAGCTATAATTAATGATTTTCCTTCATAATCGCCCATTTTTCCGTGAATAACTTTTACATCGCCTGTAATATCCGCTGAAATAACTTCATCTGTTACAAATTTCGCCCCGAAATTTTTTGCCTGAGCCGCCATTTTTTGTCCCAGTTCCGCTCCTGAAATTTGATCAAAACCGGGATAGTTTTCTATAGAAATTGTTTCGGCCATTTGACCGCCTTCTATTGATTTTTCAATAATTAAAACATTTTTTTTGCTTCTTGCCCCATAAATACCTGCTGTCAAACCCGCAGGGCCTGCTCCAAGAATAATAATATCATACATTTTTTATCACTCTCCAATTTATTTATACCCTAATAATATAATTTTTATCTTTTTATATTTTTTTCATAGAATAATGAAAATTTTATTGCCTTGTGCCAGGCAACCAGCTTCTCTTTTCTTTCTTTTTCAGTAATTTCAGGATTGAAGGTCTTATCTATAGTGATGATATTTGAAATCTCATCAAAATTCTTCCAAAATCCTACAGATAAACCTGCCATATATGCCGCTCCTTGAGCTGTGAGTTCGACAATCCCGGCTCTTAAAACTTTAATGTCTGTGATATCAGACAAAAATCCCATAATAAAATTATTTTTACTGACTCCTCCATCAACTTTTAATTCTTTTATTTTAAAACCTGCATCTTCTTCCATAGCATTAAGAACATCTTCTGAAAGATATGCTAAGGATTCCAAAGTTGCACGTATAAGATGATATTTTGAAACTGCTCTTGTAAGTCCAACTATCGTTCCCCTTGCATATTGGTCCCAGTAAGGAGCTCCCAAACCGGAAAATGCAGGAATCACAAAGCATCCGGAGGTATCTTTAACTTTTGTTGCCATATATTCAGAATCATCTGCTTCATCTAAAATTTTAATATCATCTTTTAACCAATTTATTGCCGATCCACATTCAAATATTGAGCCTTCAAGAGCATAGGATACTTTTCCGTCTATGCCCCAAGCTATTGTTGATACAAGTCCATGTTTGCTTTTTACCAGGTCCTCTCCTGTATTCATAAGGATAAAAGCCCCTGTTCCGTAGGTTGCTTTTGCCATGGCTTTTTTTATACAGGCTTGACCGAATAAGGATGCCTGTTGATCTCCAAGTACACCGGAAATTGGAATTTCTTCTCCAAAAAACCTGGATGCACTTCTGCCATAAATTTCTCCTGAATTTTTAACTTGAGCCAACATATTTTTTGGAATATCAAATATTTTTAAAAGTTCTTCATCCCATTTTAATTTTTTTATATTAAAAAGCATAGTTCTTGACGCATTTGAAAAATCAGTCATATGACAAAGACCATCTGTTAATTTAAAAATTAAATAAGAATCCACTGTCCCAAAAAATAAATCTCCTTTTTCAGCCTTTTCTCTTGCTCCTTCTACATTATCCAGTATCCATTTTATCTTAGTAGCTGAAAAATATGGGTCTATTATAAGGCCTGTTTTTTCATTAATAATTTCTTCCAAGCCTTGTTTTTTTAAATCATCACAATAGGGGGCAGTTCTTTTGCATTGCCATACTATAGCATTATACACAGCTTCTCCTGTATTTTTGTCCCATACAATTGTTGTTTCTCTTTGATTTGCTATTCCTATGGCTGCTATCTCGTTTGCAGTTGCTGAAATTTTTGACATAGCTTCTACGGCGGTCCCTATTTGTGCTGACCAAATTTCATTGGCATCTTCTTCAACCCAACCCGGATGGGGAAAATATTGGATAAATTCTTTTGAAGCTTGGGATACTATTTTACCCTTCCTGTCAAAAAGAATTGTTCTTGCACTTGTTGTTCCAGCATCAAAAGCCATAATATATTTTTTCATAGTAGCTCCTTTGTAATAAATATGTAAGAAAAAATAGCCACCCTAAAGCAGCTATTTATCTAAAAAACATCTTTAAATTTATCAGGGATTTTTTCTTTTAAATAACCGGCTCCTATAATATCCGGCCCAACATGGGATGCTATTATATGTCCCATTTGGTTGGGCATAATTTTATTTGCTCCTTCATCTTTTAAAAGTTCAATAAAGTTTAAAATTATTTCCTTATCCTTGCCGTAAACCGGCATAATTAGCTCATCTTTAAATGATCTTCCCATGTCATTTTTCATAATATCTATCATCTTATTAACAGATTTTTTTCTGCCCCTGATTATTTCAGAAATATATAATTTTTCATTTGCAACTTTTATTATGGGCATAAGATTAAGCATAGATGAAATATTTTTTCCGGCTCTTGTAACCCGTCCCCCTTCGTATAGGTATTTAAGGTCAAAAACTGTAAATATATGGCATATATTTTTTTGTAAAAATTTTGATAGGTCTTTAAGTTCATCAAAAGTTTTTCCTGCCTGGTTTGCCTTTGCAATTATATAGGCGAATAGTCCAAATCCTACAGAAGCAGCCTTTGTGTCTATAATTGAAGCTTTTGTTTGCGGATATTTTTTTAAAATCTTTTCAAGAGCCATACAGGCATTATTATAACCGCCTGTTAAACCGCTAGACAAACTCAAATACATAAAAGGAATATTTTCTTTAGCATAAACTTCAAAGGTCTTATAGTACTCAAACTCAGGAATTTGTGAGGTTTTAAAACTCTCTCCCTCAGCTTGCCTTTTGAAAATTTCATCCACTTTTAAGTTAGGATTAACTTCATCTGCCTTTGATGAAATTAAAATTATTTGCATTATTTTTATTTTTAATTCATCTATTTCTGTTTGCCTTAAGTCGCAAGCACTATCTGCTATTACTTGTGTCTTCATTTTATACCTCATTAAATATGATACCTTAAAATTATAAGATTATCCATATTTAATAATTTATTTTTAAAATTTTTAAAATGAATCCTCAAATTTTTATTTCATTAATTTAAAATTTCATTAATAGCAAAATCCATAAGTTTTGGGGTCCTATAACAAAGATCTTCTCTATTAACTCTTTCTGTGTATTTGTGAAGATCTTTTCCCCATGGTCCAATGTTAAAAACGCTCATTGAATATTTTTTTATAATATCAAGCTCTATTGGGTAAGTATTCCACATCAATAGATTGTTTTTAACATAATTTATTTCCTCATCATTTAAAGTCAGCATTGCATATGAAAGATCGCAGATTCCTGTAAAATAATTTTCAACTTTCAAGTCCAATTTAAAATTATCCTTAGTAAATTCTTTCATTTTTTTGACTATTTCTTGCATTTTTTCGCCGGTCAAAAGATCCATATTGTTTACACTTGGATAATATGGCGGACACATGCCCCAAATAACAACGGGACCCCTATAATAATAGTTGGATAAAAGTTCTTCCATAAGCCTGAATACAGATTCAGGAATTGTTATTTCTCCCTTTAGAACTTTTTGTGTCAACTCTTCTTCCTTATCCTTTAAAATTTTATCTATATCTACCTTGCTTTCTTTTTTTATTTCATTTACAAGTTCTTCAAATAAAAAGACCTTGGTAGGATAAGTAATTTTATCTTTCTTTTCTTGATCTTCTAAATATTTTTTATATGACTTATTGGTCCTTGCTATAACATTTTCAAAAGCTTCTTTTGAAATATCTTTTAATATTTCCATAATTTCATTGGGCTTTTTCTTAAGAGGCAGGACGGACATATAGCCCCCTGCTGTCATAGGTAGGGAAACATCATATATATATTTTCTGTCTTTTTCATAAAGCCAAGTTGGGGCAGGACAAGTTGTGTTGCCCACAGTTTCAATAAAGTCCGTATTCAAATCAGTAAGGCTTACAATTTCTGAAAGAAGTGATATTGGATTAAGCCCTTGATAAACTTGACCCACATGGGTTAATTTTCCCCTAGTTAAACAAATAGGCATTACTTTTCCTATTGAACCGTCATAGATAATCATTTCATTTTCTTTGGTCCTCATGTGGGGTTCTGCATCAATTATTGCCCTATATTCTAAGCCGTATCTTTTGTTCAAATCTTCCAAGATATGTGATAAATGACGCATACCTGCCGATAAATTTTCTTCATCAGGGACTGCAACTAAAAGTAAGGATCCGGGGAAATTTTCATCTTGAACGTATTGTTCAAAAAGTGCCATTTCAATTGCTCCTCCCCCTTTCATGTCGCATATACCCCTTCCAAAAATCCACTCATCTGTTAAATCTTCTTTAACTTCATCGGGAACTTGCACCTCTGCTCTTCTATATGCTTCTTTTATCTTTTCCGGTTCGTAGGCTATATCTTTTATCTTGCTAAAATCTTCTATGTCAACTGTGTCCGAATGACCAATAAGAATGACAGTATTTTTACTTTTTCCTCTCAATAAAGCATAACAAACCGACCTTTGTAAATAATCATTTTTTATTGGTGAAATTTTTGTTTCTAATGGTACTTTAGCAACTTTTTCCAGTTCTTTAAACCAAGTATTAAAAAATTCTTCGTTATTTTTTTCAAGCTTAGTATTGGTATGGGTAATTGTTTTTCCATATTTTACAGCAAGCTCCTCAATTCTTTTTGCTAAATTTTCTTGATTCATAATGCCCTCTCTCTTTAATTTTACTGTTACAAAAATATTACTCATTTAATTTATAGGCTAAGTAGCCCTTTATAAAAATATTATACTATAGGATAATTTGAAATCAAATCTTTAATAAGTATTTTTATTGGGCTATAATTAATTTATGCAAATCAATTATATGTATAAGGCCCTGGAAATGGCAAAAATTTCTTATAAAAATAAAGATGTTCCTGTGGGCTGTGTAATCGTAAAAAATAATAATATTGTAGGTCTTGGTTACAACCAAAAAGAAAAAAAGAAAAATCCTATCTCCCATGCAGAGCTTATTGCCATTAATAATGCTTGCCACAAGCTTGGCACTTATCACCTGGAAGAGTGTGATATGTATGTAACCTTAGAACCTTGTCTTATGTGTGTAGGAGCTATAATAAATGCCCGAATTAAAAATTTATATTTTGCTGCTTACAATAAAAGGTACGGAGCAGTAGATAGCCATGTACATCTTTTAACAACAGGAGGATTTAATCATAAGACCGATTTTCAAGGAGGAATACTTGAAAAAGAATCACAAGATCTTTTAAAGTCTTTTTTTAAAGAATTAAGGGCATACAAAAAAAGGCACTGTAAATAGCTTCTTTATTTACAGTACCTTTTTTAAGTTCAAAATTATTCATAGAGATTTCTGTTGCCGAACTTAATTTTACTATCAATTACAGTTTTTACTTGCGGACGATTGTATTCATCCAAAAGAGAATTAATAACTGTTGCAATTTCAGCCCTGGTCATTCCTTTTTTAGGAGAAAAAATATTTTGAGCATAACCATTAATTATATTTGTTTTAACCATGGCACCCACATATCCTTTTGCAGATTC
This sequence comes from uncultured Peptoniphilus sp., assembly GCA_902489255.1. GTDB lineage: Bacteria > Bacillota > Clostridia > Tissierellales > Peptoniphilaceae > Peptoniphilus_A. Next base: position 6,097 of record CABTZF010000006.1, read on the forward strand.
GGAAATTTCATTGACATCTTGAAATTGCTTCAAAACATCCGTATTTTTTTTCAACCCGTACATATATCCTAAAATTTCACAGACTTCTTCTCTAGTTATGGGCTCATCCGGATAGAGTTTACCCATTGTCGGTATCAAATACCCTGCCTTTATGGCTTTAGCAACATCACTATAATACCAATCATTAGGATTAACATCCGAAAAAGTTACAGTGTAGGTTTTATTTAAACTTGAAAGCTTATTTACAAGAGCATAAAATTCAACCTTGCTCATAAGTAAATCAGGTTTGAAGTAATTATTTTCATAACCGCTCATTACATTCATATTTGTAACATTTTCAATAGCTTCTTTGGCCCAATGATTATTAGTATCTCTAAAAGATTTAGCATACACTCCACCTGAAAATAGAGCTAAAGACAAAAAGGCAACTATTAAAAATTTCCTTTTCATAGCATCAACCCTTCTTAGAACTTATATCTATATTATATCAAGTATTTTAAAAAGAAAGTTTAAAACTTTGTTACAGATTTACATGTTTGTAATACTAATGAAATATAAAAAAAAAGAGGGTGCCAATATGTACTAACACTGCACCCTCTAGGGAAGAAAAAAGATGATGAAGTTTTCACTTCATAAATATGATAAACCCGCTACTAAATTTTGTCAAGTGTTTTATGAAAATATTTTCAAAATTATTAAATATTTTGTATATTTTCTGATGATTACCAAAAATATCCCGCTTAAATTACTTAATTTATAGGCTTTTATAAATTGAATAACTCCTATATTATTTTGATATCATTTGCACGGTTATGATTATTTAAAAATTTCTTTTAAGAATTAAGAAGTTATTTTAATAATATGATAGAATATATATAAATAAATATAATTTTTAAGGAGATGATATTTTGTTAACTGATATTATAATAAAACGAAGAACTGTAAGATCCTTTAAGGATAAGAAAGTTGATAGGGAAACTTTAGAAAAATTATTAATGTATGCATCAATGGGACCTTCAAACGGAAATATTCACCCTGTTGAATTTTTAATTATTGATGATAAGGAAAAAATCGAAGAACTTTCAAAAATGGATTCTTATTCAACTGCTTATTTAAAAGAATGCCCCTGTGTAATTATTTTTATGGCAGATTCTGTTATTTCAAAAACTTGGATGGAAGAATGTGCAATAGTTGCTTCTTATTTCCAACTACTTGCCGAAGAAGAAGGACTTAATACTGCTTGGATAAATGTTGTAAGGGGAAGTACGTCAGATAAAATTCCTTATAGTGAATATTTTGAAAAGAATTTTGGCATTAAAGATCCATATAAAGCTATGTGCCTTGTTCCTGTGGGCTATAAGAAACATGGAACTAAAAACCACGAAGAATTTGATGTGAGTGAAAAAGTCCATTATAATAAATTTTAGTAAGGTAAAGAAGGATAAAGAGTCCGACTTTTTAAAATAAGGTATCCCAATAAAATGGGATCAATTACCGGAGAAAGTTTAATGCTATCTCCGGTATTTTATTGCCCTAATTCTTAATCCTATAAGTGAAAATTATTCTACTGCATTCTTTTTTCTACGTTCTATCAGACTTAAATATCCTAATTTACCTTTATTATTTTTTCATTATATTATTTATTTATTCCTCTATATGTCTTTTTAACTATTTATATATTCTGTGCTATAATTTTCCATCAAAAAACTGACCCTCTTTTGTTGGCTTTTTACTCAAACTTTTGGGGTCAGTTCAAAAGACTCAGAATCTTTTTAATCTATATATTTGCTTTTTTTCTCCACTTGCCGAACTTATAATATATTAAAGTCATAATTAGATTTCCACCATAGGAAACCGGATATGACCAAAATAATACATTAATATTTTCTCCCCAACCTTCAATGGGCATATAAATAAAACTCATTCTGAAAATACATAAGCCCACAAAGGAAATAATCATTGGTGCAAGAGCTTCTCCGCTTCCTCTTATAAAAGATGATAAGCTTTCAGAAACTCCATAAGCCCATATTGAATAGCAAAGTATTTTTAGCATTGAAGAACCGACTTCAATTACTTCTTTATTGGAATTAAAAGCACTTATAAGTTGTTTTGAAAATACAATAGCTATAATTGACAAAGATGCTGCCAATACTATAGTTATTATTAATGTTACTTTTACACCTTCTTTAATCCTGTCGAGTTTTTTTGCTCCAAAGTTTTGTCCTGCATAGGTCGTGGCTGCAAGGGCAACCGCTTGAAGGGTCATAAATATAAAACCGTCAATTCTTCCTTCAGCAGCTACCCCTGCTATAACATTTGACCCGAAAGAGTTTACCTTAACCTGTATTAATACATTTGTAAAGGAAATCAATGAAGATTGTAGTCCTGTGGGTATGCCGATGGCAAAAATTTTTTTTGCATCTTCTTTGTGGTAGGCTATTTTTTTAAGTCTTAACCTAAAAGCTTTATCGGAATTTGTTAAATTAAAGGTAACAAGAATTGCTGAAACTACCTGTGCACAAAAAGTAGCAAGACCTGCTCCTATTACAGACATTTTTAATAAGCCTACAAATATAAGATCCAAAATTATATTAACAAGGGCGGCTATTAATAAAAAGTTAAAAGGCCGTCTGGAATCTCCGGTTGCTATAGAAATTGAAGCCCCCATATTATATACAAGTAGGGGAGTTGAGCCCAGATAAAATATCCTCATATAATTAACGGCATCTTTCATAATTTCTTTTGGTGTGTCCAGAAGTCTTAAAAATAAGGGTGTGGTTAAAATTCCTCCTATTGTTATAATGATTCCCGATAAAATTGCTAAAAAATAAGCACATCCTACCGAATCTCTTAATTTTCTTTTGTCATTCATCCCATAGTAAGTTGAAATAATAACTCCTGCTCCTGTTGTCAGACCTAAAAATAATCCAACTAATAAAGTTGACAAATGACCTGTGGCTCCAACAGCAGCCATGGGATTTTTACCTGCAAACCTACCAACTATCATTAAATCTGCAGTATTATAAAGTTGTTGCAAAAAATTGGTAAGAATTAGGGGTATAGCAAAAATAATCAATCCTTCATAAATGTTACCTTCTGTCAATGAAATTTCTTTATTTAATCTTTCCTTTAACTTTATCAATCTTTCCTCTTTTCTTTGTCAACAATTCTACTTTTAATACTAAAACCTGATTTTTCTACCAATCCTTTTTGCTTAAATAAAAATCATAATAATTATCAATACATTATTATATCACGAGAACTTCCCATATATTGCTTATATAAAGATTTAATTAATCTATCATAGATTATAGGGAAAATAAAGTTATTCTTTTATATTTTCATAAAATTTTCTTAAATTAAATACTTGTCGGTTTTATTTACTGATAAAAATAATCCCTTACCAATATATTAATATTAAAGATTATATTTTAACAACTATAATTTTAAAAATTTTTATTAAAGATTAAATTTAACCGCATGCAAATACATTTTCATTAATCTATTGTTATTAGTTTTTTTCTATAATATTCTTGCAATTTAAAAGTCAAGATATTAAACTAAAATAAGGGGGGACCAATATGACCATAAGAGATTTAGAAATTTTTGTCGAGGTTGTTAGGACTAAAAATATGTCTGAAGCTGCAAAAAATTTGTCCATTTCTCAACCAACAGTATCGCATGCCATTTCTCAAATAGAAAGGGAATATTCTGTAACTTTATTTGATAGAATATCTAAAAGACTGTACATAACTGATGTAGGTCTTAAATTATACCATTTTTCCATAGACCTGATTGAAAAATTTGATGATATTATAATATTTTTACAAAGCTCTTCAAAAAAATATGACCTGAACTTGGGTTTAAGTGCACATTTTTCTAGTGATTTTTTATTAAATACAATTTTTGAATATGAAAAAAATCACAAAGATTTCAAAATTAAGACTTCTGTAAAATCAAAAAATCAAATAATAAAAGAAACGCTGACAGGTTTTGTAAATCTTGGTATAATTGAAGGCGATGTATTTGAAGACGGGTGTGAATGTCTTAAACTATATGAAGATAATTTATCGTTAATTGTAAATAAAAATCATAGGCTGGCAAATTTAAAGGAAGTAAGTTTAAAGGATATCAATGGGGAATGTTTTGTTCTGGGTGAACTTGACGATGACGATAAGAAAAACTTACTAAGAATTTTAAAAGAACATAAAGTTTTTATAGATTTAAAATTTACTTGCCAAAATAATGATATGGTTATGAATATAGTTAGATCGGGAGAAGCCGTAACTTTCGGCTCCAAAATTTTATACAACTCTAAGGACTTGTGTGCTCTTCCTCTAAAAGGTATAGAATTAAAAAGATCTTATAATCTTATTTTCAAAAGAGATAAGAAAATAACCCCCGCCTTACAAGAATTTATTGATTTTATAGGAACAAAATTAAATTAGGAGAGAATATAATGAATTTACTTAGAAAAAGATTAGTTTCAATAGGTATTATTGTTTTATTAACGGTTTCTTTATGTGCCTGCAAGGACTTGAGATCAAAAAATAAAAATAATAATACTGAAACTGAAGTTAAACAAACAGAAACAATTGAAAAAGAAGTGCCAAAAAGCCCCTTTACCGGTCTTGAAACCACGGAGGATTCTTTAAATATTCGTCCCTTTGCTGTAATGCTGGATAATCATTTCGATGCCGTTCCACAATCTGCTCTTAATCTTGCAGATATTATTTATGAATTTAAAGCAGAAGGCGAGTTTACAAGATATATGGCAATTTTTCAATCCAAAAGTCCGGAGGTAATTGGACCGGTAAGAAGTGCAAGACCATATTTTGTTGATACTGCCAAAGAATATAAGGCCATATATGCCCATTGGGGCGGAAGTGAAGCTGGCTATGCTGAAATACCAAAAATTGGGTTAAATGATCTTGACGGAATTGCTCTTGAAGGCATAACTTTTTACAGAAATAAAGAAGTTAATAAAAAAAGACCCCATGACGGCTACACTTCAACAGAACTTATGAAAACTCAAGCCGAAAAATATAAATACACACTAACAAATGAAAACCAATCCTTAAATTTTGACCAAAGTGAAAATTTAGATGAAATAAAGGCACAAATGGGAGAAGATATTTGTAATTCTCTGACCCTGAATTTTTTCAAAACTTATAAGGAACAATATGTATATGACGAGGGCTTGAATAAATATACAATTATAAGAAATGATAAGACTGTTATTGATGAAGCTGATGGAAAAAATGTAAATCCATCTAATATCATTATTGAATTTGCCACATCAAAAGTAACAGGTCCTCTCGGTACACTTACAATAGACATTATAGGTCAAGGTAAGGGACTGTTCTTAACCAATGGAAAAATAATTGAAATAAATTGGGAAAAAACTGATGTTGATTCAAGAACTAAATTTACAACCGCAGACGGAAAAGACCTTATCTTAACTCCGGGTCAAAGCTGGATAAGCGTAGCTGATCCGACAGACTCCATTTTAAGGGAACCGGATAATACACAAAGTGAAAATTCAAACTCCGATAAGGAACAAGTAAATATGTAAAATATAAATTACCCTCAATTTTTTGAGGGTAATTTTTTTCCTTTCATCAACTTACCTTGAATTCTTCTTAGTATTTTTAGTGAAATTTCAGCCGACCCTATCCCTAAAATTATACCTCCGAGAACATCGGTAGGAAAATGTACAAAATGGTAAAGCCTGGAAAATCCTATTAAAGTTGCCAAAACAAAGGATAAAATTCCCCATGACTTTTTATACTTATAAATTACATAACTGGCTGCAAAAGAAGATGCACTATGCCCTGATGGAAAAGAATAGTCTCGTGGGGTTTTTATCAACAAGGGCAAATTTACAAGCCAGCAAGGTCTATTCCTTCTAAAAATTGGTTTAAGTATCATTGAACCAAGAATCACTTCAATAATAAGAGCCAAAAAAATTGTAAAAGCAAGTCTTTTTCTTTCTTTGTTTTTATTTAATAACAAAAGTAAAGCTATAAGTATCCAAATAGTCCCGCCATTGCCAAGCCTGGTAATAAAGGTCATTATATTATTTAAAATGGGATTTTGAAAAGACCTTATATAGTAGAGTATATTAAATTCAAAGTTCACTTAATCACCCGGAAACAGTATAACAAATTTCAAATTTTAAAAAAATATTCAGTAAATTAATTTTTTTCCTCCAACCTATCAAACCTTATAAGCGGAAATTTTTCAATAACCAAATTTGCCACTTGTGGAACTATTCTTTTAAAATGTTCACTTTCAGCATGCTTTTTTTGAAATTCTTCTCTCTCCCATTCTTCATTAATTATTATTGTATAAGGATTGTCTACATCTCCATACAAATCATAGTAGATGCATCCTTCTTCTTTTCTTGATTTATCCCTTAATTCTATTAATAAGTCATAGGCTTTGTTATAATTTTCTTCATTTAATATTTTTTTTGTAAAAAATTTCATAAATTCACCTCAAAGATAATCTAGCATAAATAGGTTAATTTTGCAAAGAATGGTATAATATAAAAGAGAAAAGGTGATAATATGAATAAAGAATATATGAAATTTTTAGTTTCAGAGTTGCTATTTATAAAAGATGAAACAACAATGCATCTCATCCCCAAAACCGAAGCTGAATATAATAATATATTTGCCGACTTGGAGGACATTGTAGATGAACTGAATCTAAATATCAGAATAATTAGAAGAAAGTTGGCTCTTTTAAAAGACCATGACATGACATATATCAATAATAAAGTTGAAAAAGAATTTGCCGGTGAAATTGAAGAAAATAATCTCAAAAAAAAGAAGAGGATTTTTTCATATCCCTTCTCCGATATTTCTATTGAGATAAGAAGTTCCTGTGAAGACTTGTATAGATCTTTAATAAGCAAATATTCACCTGAATTTTACGACTATCCTTTAGAGAATTTTAAAAAATTAAGGATGCCTTCTATTCTTATGACTATGTAAGCTTAAAAGATATGGACAGTGAAAAAACAAATTTAAAATTAAAAATTACCTCTAAAGAACTTTCAGATCTAAGAGATGAGCTTGAAATTGAAATAGCCGGCTATTACAAGTCTTTCCCCTTAAATAAAATAAGTCTTTTAGCTGATGATGAAGCTGTCCTTTACAATTTAGAAAAATTGGAAAATATTTATAATGATTATTCAAACCTCTACGGCTCTTTGGAAGAAAATCTTAATCTATCAATAGCTAAAACCTTAACTTATTGATTTATAAGTCTTAGGAGATTTAAAGAATAAAAAGGCTCATTTAAAAGACCTTTTAAGGCAGAATAGTCTAAATATCTAATTTCTCTTGACCAGCCGTCAAGAACTTCTAAAATCTTAATTTTTAGAGATTTATACTTATAAATCCTATATCCTATAACGTTCAAAGTATGATTTTTATAAAATCCAGCCCCTATATTCATAATAACAGGTCTTTTATTATCAATTTCATTTTTTATGTGGCTATAAAAGTTTGAAAAATAAATTCCCCTGCACTTTGCAGGGATTTTTTTAAATTTAAAATATGACTTGGCTATTTCAGAAATAAAGTTTGGAAAAGTCCCACATTCTTCATGATAGCCTCTTTTCATTGCAAAAATAATAATATAATTATATATTTCCTCCAGGCTTAAATTTGGAAAATAATAATTTATTATCCTGGTTAAAGATACCAGAGAACATGAATTTCTATCATTTGTAAGATCTTTTATTGTAAAGTTGGGCAGACTTAAAATATTTTCATCTATAAGTTCAGCCCCTTCATAATAATTTTTAATATAAAAATCTATATCTGTAATTTTTTTATTGAGTATATCCTTTTTTATCATTGCAACACCTTGATTATTAAGCCAAATGAAAAATTAACTACAATAAAGTTTTACGGCATTGGAAAGATATGAAGCAATTCTTTCAAAAGCTGTCAGCATTTTTTCATATACTAAACCGCTTTCAGGATTGCATACTCCCGTTTTCATTCTTTCCATATGTTTATTTCTTATATTTTCAGCATCCTTTTCTACTCCAAGCAGATACTTTTTCATATCAATTTCAACTTCATGAATGGTAAGATCCTCTTTTAAAGTCGTAAACATTTCATAAATTGAATCCCTAAGTTTTTCAATTTCACCGGTGGTCATGTCTGAAAATCCTAGCATTTCTTCATCCATCTGCTTGCATGAATCTGCAATATTTTTGCAGTGATCTCCAACTCTTTCAAGATCTCTTACAACTCTTAGATAACCTGCAAAATTATTAGAAGTCCTCTCATCCATTTCCTTTCCCAGGCCTGTAATTATATATCTCGTGATTTCCTTATTAAGTAAATTTATTACATCTTCCCTTAAATATATGTGTTCATATTTTTCTTCATCAAAAGCACCGATAATTGAAACAGTTTCTACAAAATTGTCCCTACATATTCTAAACATTCTGTTTATTTCAGCCTTAATATCTGTAAGCATAAGAGTAGGATCTTTTTTTATGCCGTGATTAATATATTTTAACTTCATTTCATCAAATTCTCTGTCATTGCCAATTATAATTAATTTAGATAAATCTGCAAGTCTTTTTGAAAATGGCAATAAGATAATTGTTGTTCCGACATTGAAAAGTGTATGTAAATTAGCAACTTCTGCAGCAGGTAAATCTCTTGTAATTGATATAATAATCTTATCAATCGGTATAATCATGGATAGAAGAATAAATATTATAGTACCGATTAAATTGAATAAAACGTGAACTGCAGCTGTTCTTTGAGCATTTTTAGAAGTTCCGATAGCTGATAAAACAGAAGTTATACAAGTTCCTATATTAAAACCGCAAACAATAAACATAGATGAAGAAAGAGGAATAAGTCCTTGATTTGCAATTGCCTGCAAGATACCTACAGAAGCTGAAGAAGACTGAATTATTGCAGTTATTCCTGCTCCTACAAGAACTCCCAGAATTGGATTTTCGAATTTAGTCATAAGATTTATAAATCCCGGATAATATTTTAAAGGGGCCATTGATTCAGACATAAATTGCATACCCATAAATAAAAATCCAAGACCTATGATTACTTGTCCCAAATATTTTTTAATTTTCTTTTTGGAAAATGTAAACATAACAAAACCTATAAAGGCTATTAGTGGTGCCATTATAGTAATATTTAATGCAACTAATTGTCCGGTTATGGTTGTACCTATATTTGCTCCCATAATTATACCGACAGCTTGGTATATATTCATAACCCCTGCATTTACAAAACCAACAACCATTACCGTTGTAGCAGAAGATGATTGGATTATAGCAGTAACTAAAGCTCCAACTAAAATTGACCTGAAAAGATTTGAAGTCATTTTCTCTATAATCGTTCTTAGCCTAGCCCCTGCTACAAGTTCAAGACCTCTACTCATTAGCTCCATCCCATATAAAAATAAAGCCAGACCCCCCAGGAGTCCAAAAATATAATTTATAGACATTATATCCTCCAAAATTTATTCTCTATTAATAATATAATAAATTTTGGATTTTTTAAAGAATTAATGTATATTTTGTAAAAAATATGAAAATAATCGAAAAAAAATAGTGCAAGAAGAAAATATTTCTCTCACACTATTTTTATAATTAAACTGCAAGCCTATAATTATATTTTTAAACTAAATTTCATCTTTTTTTATAAAATCACTTAACTTATCCAATAAAAATGCCTTATAAACTTCTTTTGCTTCTTTTTTACCTCCAAGAATTTCTAAAAGTTTACATCCTAAGAATGGTGAAAAAGCTGGTCCCATAGCTGTGATGACATTTTCATCAACAACTACAGCCTTGTCTTCTCTTCCTTGGGTATTAAGTCTCTTTTCAACTCCCGGATAGCAAGTGTATTTGCCTTCCCTTAATAATTTTGCCCTATCAAAAACTTGTGGACCTGCACATATTGCAGCTACATTTTTATCATTTTCAGCAAACATTTCAACTATTTCTATAACTCTAGGCTCATTTTCAAGATTTGTAGCTCCCGGTTGACCACCCGGTATATAAAGAGCTCTATAGTCATCAATTTTTATCTCATCAATATTGGTGTCTGCCAGCACTGTAACTTCGTGTGCACCTGTAACTTTTTTACTATCTTTGATAGAGCAAGTGTCAACACTTAGACCGCCACGTCTTAAAATATCGACTACGCTCAAAGCTTCTATTTCTTCAAACCCATCTGCCAAAAATACTAATAAATCTTTCATAGTGTATCCCCTCTCTTATTAAGTTTATACCCAATAACTTCATTCATAAGCTTACCTATTTATTATGTTATTTATTGCATCAATTAAAGCTCCTCTTAATCCACTATCTTCCAATGATTTTATACCGATAATTGTTGAGCCTGCCGGTGTTGTAACCTTGTCTTTAAGTTCTGCCGGATGGATTTTTGTTTGTAAGACCATTTTTGCTGAACCAAGGACTGTTTGAGATATATATTCATAAGCATCTTTTCTCTTCATTCCGTTAAGAACGGCACCGTCTGCCAAAGCTTCTATAATTACATATATAAAGGCCGGCAAACATCCACAGACAGCTTCAAAAGTTAAAAATTCTTCCCTCTTTACAAGTACAGTTTTGCCGAAAGAGTTAAAGATTTTAATAATTTCATCAACTTCTTCTTTGCTGATATTTTCGCCCGGACAAATGCCAGTCATCGATTCTTTAACCATAGCCGGCGTGTTCGGCATCATTTGTATATACTTTCCCGGCCCCAATACTTTTTCCAATTCTTTAAATCCGAATTTTGATGTAACCGAAACTATAATCTTATCTTTAACACAAGATTTAATTTCTTCTAAAACTTCTTCATACACATTGGGTTTAATTGTTAAAATAATTAAATCTGAATTTTCAACAACTTCACTATTTGACTTATAAAAAGTTGCCCCTGCTATTTTATTTTTCGGATCATAATGTGGACTGTGAAAATTTACAGGCACTTTAGATTCACTAAGTCCTCTAACTATTGCACTTCCCATAGATCCGAAACCAATAATTCCTATTTTCATATTATCACCTATTTATATTATACAACATTTACCTACCCTTTTGTTTTAATATTATTGCCTTATTACTTGTGTTATAATATTTGAGAAGAAAGGTGAAAAAATGAAAAAAATATCTCTTTTTAAACTATTCCTGACTTTTTTTAAGATAAATGCCCTTACCTTTGGTGGCGGTTATACCATAGTTCCTATTATAAAAGACATTTTTGTAGAAGATTTAAAAGTCATAAGTGATGATGATATGATGGATATTGTCGCCTTGGCCCAAGGCGGTCCGGGTGCCATGGCTATTTCAGCCTCAATTCTTACCGGCTATAAATTAAGAGGTCCCCTAGGAGCCTTGGTTTGCATGAGTGCAAGTGTTTTACCTTGTTTAATTATACTTTCACTTGTTGCCAAATTTTACCGTGAATTTAAAGAGAATTTTTTTATAAATGCAGCCTTACAAGGTATAAGCGGGGTCATATCAGCAGTACTTTTTGTAACTGTTTTTCGAATGGCAAAAAAATCTTATAAGCAATTTCCGGGTTTTACACTGGTCCTTATTATTATTTCATTCATACTTGGATATTTTACAAATATTAATACCAGTCTTATAATTTTTGGCAGTGCAATGGTAGGTATAACTTTTTTTACCTATGTTGATAGGAGATATTCATGATTAATTTATTTTTAGTTTTTATAAAAATCGGATGCTTTGCCTTCGGTGGCGGTTATGCTGTAATTCCTTTAATATCAAAGTTTGTCGTTGAAGAAAATAATTGGTTGTCAATGAGCGAACTTGTAGATTTAATTTCTATTTCTCAAATGACACCCGGACCTATAGCTATAAATTCCGCCACCTTTGTAGGTCAAAAGATTCATGGACTTTTAGGTTCAATAACGGCAACTATAGGTTTTGTAATCCCTCAACTTTTGCTAATGTTTATGTTGGGATATTTTTTATTTACAAAAAATAAAAAATTTAAGGTCTTGGATTATGCTCTAAACGGAATAAAAGCAGCCATTGTATCCTTAATCTTCATAACTGCCCTGGATCTTTTTAAGACTTCCGTCTTTAAGGGAGAATATTCTTTTTCATCAATAAATTTAGCTTGTCTTTTATGTTTTATTCCGGCTCTTTTCTTATACTATAAAAAAGTTGGACTTTTTAAACTGATAGCTATGGGGGCTGTTTTAGGAATAGCTATTAACCTTATAGTTTAATTTTTAACTATCTAAATCCTGCCTTTGTTGAAAAATACATATATCAAGTTTATAATTAGAATATCTTGAAAGGAGCCTACTGTGGAAAATTTCAGAACTTTGCCAACAATTATATATTTTAATCCTAATGAAAGTTTACAAATATCTAAGGCTGAACTTTTATCTGATGATTTTTCTTTAGCTATAGATATTTTAAATATGGGTAATGACCTTGTAAATAAAATTAGTCTGGCTGTAAAATTTAAAGATTTTAACGGTCAATATCTCTTTAATGAAAGTGAATTTTATTTTTCTTCTAATGTAGAAATATTACCTCACTCTAAATATTATATGGAGCCCTTTTCTTTAGATGAAAGATTTTCTTCCGCTAGAAGTATAGATATAAGAATATCTGCCTACAACACAGACAAGGGTCCCAAAAAAATTAATGCCACTGACGAAACTCCCCTTAATCTTCCCCTTATACCCGAAAAAAAACTTGAAAAAATAAAGGAAACTCTGGGTCCTGAAATAAATACCTATGGGGAAAATCTATTAAATTATTGGAGATGTGTGTGTGGAGCAGTTAATACTAAAGATACTGAAGAATGCAGGTTCTGTAAAAGGAATAAAAATTTTGTCCTAAATAATCTGACAGAGCCCTTAATTAATTCAAAAATTGTAAGTGTCCTTCTAAATACCACCGATAAATCACTTATTGAAATAGAATCCCTGGAGAGAAACATAACCAGAGCCCATGTTACAAAAGTTGCTCCAACAAAGGAAAGCATAACAAAAAATAGGATAAACGATTTGTCATTAACATATAAAAAAACAATTAAAAAAACCGGCAGATTTTTTTCAGTAATCCTTAAAATCTTTTTGGTCTTACTTCTTATAATATTTTTATTTTCCTTTGCAAGAAAGGTTTATGAAAAAAATAGACTGGCGAAAGCCGAAACTCTAATTGCAGATGGTAAATATGAAGATGCCCATAGTATTTATTTAACTATAAATACTATTGATCCTAATTTGGATTTAAAAAAAGAATTTGATAAAACTGAGGACTTGTTAAAGTCTGAAGAAAAATTTAAAATTGCCAACCAAAAAATTTTGGAAGAAAATTATATTGCTGCCGTTAAATATCTAAATGAGGTTATCCCCCAAGATAAGAAAAATTTTGCCAAGGCAGGAGAAAAAGTTGAAGAGTTGGAAGATATAATTTTAAAACAAGTTGTATCATATTATGAAAATGGAAATAAGTCCAAGGCCCTTCAAACCGTTAAAAATTATTTGGAAGTGGAACCTCAATCAGTAAGGGCGGAAATGCTTTTAAAAGACATAAATTCAGCTAAGGATGTAATAAAAATTCCCAAGGGCACCAGCGATTATTATGAGGATATAACAAAGAATGATGATGTAGCAAATATGAAAGAACTTTCCAATTCTCTATTGAATACTTATCAAAAGGTCACGACTAAAAAAGCAAACCTGAGAAGTCAAGCAGATGTTAATTCTGACGTTGTAACCGTCCTTGCACAAGGTTCTGAATTATATATTGAAAAAACAAGAATAGAAGGTTCTGTTAGAGTTTGGTGTTATGTTCAAGCCAAAGATATAGAAAGCGGCCAAATATTTAAGGGCTGGATTTCAAATAAAGTTATCATGCCTTGATGTTCGGTCTTTTTTAATCTCTTTCTTTCAAAAGAATTATTTAAAATATTTGAATTTTTTAGATCCTGACATTTTAGTCCAATCTATGATAAATAGGACTATGGGATATTTAAGTTAATATATTAATAGTCACAAGAAAAAACTTACGCTAAAGACAAGGTTTTTTTATACTATATTTATGAAAATAATAAAAATTGTATTTATTTATGTTAGCCTTATCTTTTAATTAATGTTGACCTATGGGTTCTCAATTAATGAATTCATAAATACCCCAAAAGTGGCAGACTACAAGGCGTAAATAGTTGCATTGTATAGTTGGGATTTGTTTCAATATTTGGTCCCCAAGCTAAGACTTGGCTGCGCCTTGTAACCATTAAATTTTAGCTACAAATTAAGCCCACCAAGGAATTTTCCCTATGGTTTTGCTAATAACCATACCTATGACATTTTATAAGAATGCTATAACTATACAATTGATTAGAAAGATGGCAAATATTTTTTTCATTTTTTTAATTTCAAGGTTTGGGTCAACTCATATTGCTTTAAAAAATGCCACCATAAAAGGACTTTGCTAAATTCTTCCCCTTTCAAATTATACCGATCCCAAAAAGTTTTAAGCAAGTTTATGAAAGCAAATAAAAAGCTTCCTATATAAAGGTGAGAGAACAAAAAATATTTGTAAAACTTAATTTTCTCCCTTATATATTTCCCAATATAATATGTTGCATATCCAAAAATTCTGTTTTCATCATATCAAACTTTATTGTTAACATGCTTTTTCTCTAAATCTATAATGATAACTGAATTAGTATAAAAAGATTTAATTTTTTTAAATCTTTTTTTTCTACAATAAATAAGTCTGCCAATATAATTTTTTACGCTTAGTGTAGGTATAAATTTCTTAAAAGTATTTAAGCTTAACAGTTTTTACTTATACCGCTTATAATTTATTGAATTTTTTATGTTAATATTTTTTAAATTTATATTTCCACATTTATTAAGGTTTAGAATATATAAAATCCGACTTTATAAATTATCTAATGTGAAAATGAAATAAGATGATTTATAATTATTTTATTGGACCAAGACTAAGGAAATAATAAAATTATTAAAAATATAGTTTATCTCTACCAAAAAAGTGGTATATATTTAAGTGAAAATTATAATTGTTTTAAAGGAGGAATATTATGGCAGAAAATTTAATTGGAAAAGTTGTAGAAGATTTTAAAACTGTAGCTTATTTTGATGGAAAATTTATTGATGTAAGTCAAGAAAATTTAAGAGGCAAGTGGTCAGTATTTTTCTTCTATCCCGGAGATTTCACTTTTGTTTGTCCCACAGAACTGGAAGATATAGCAAAAATTTATGATAAATTTCAAGCTACAGGTACAACTGTATACTCAATTTCAACAGACTCCGAATTTACCCATAAACAATGGCATGAAGAATCCAAGGCTGTCGGAACTGTTAATTATCCAATGATTGGCGATAGAAATATGAAAATTACCAAATCTTTCGGAGTTTTAATTGAAGATGAAGGTCAAGCCCTTAGAGGAACATTTATCATCAATCCTGATCTGGAAATTGTAGCCTATGAAGTCCATTCTCCCGGAATTGGAAGAAATGCCAAAGAACTTTTAAGAAAAGTCCAAGCTGCTCAATTTGTTTATGAACATGGCGACAAAGTTTGTCCTGCAGCATGGGAACCCGGTGACGAAACTTTAGAACCCGGTATTGACTTAGTTGGTAAGATTTAATAATACTTTTCTAAATAAGACTCCAAGCGAGTCTTATTTTTTTATAAAAAATTTCAATTCCTTGTAAAATAAAAATAAATAATTTGGCTAATTCGTCTAAAAATGGCTTTTTGTCAACAAATGTTTATAATATTTCAGAAAATGTGGATAAGTTTTTAAATTTTTTGTAAATTTTCGGCGGGAAAACTATATAATATGAGATTTGCTGTGAATAAGTTTAAATTCACAGCAAATGTTTATAAAATTATTAAATTATAATTATGTTTTTGTGGATAATGTTTATAACTTTGGGGATAAAGTCTATAAGAGTTTTAGCAAGATCTTATACAAAGTGGATAATTTTTATATTTTCTCATCTAACAAAATCCATTCTTCATATAGGTTATTAAGCTTAATTTCAATCTTTTGCCTGTCTTCTGTCAGCTTTAAAATTTCTTTGTAGTCTTCGTAATTACTGTTATTTGTAAGTTTTGCATCAATTGTGGATAAGTCTTTTTCAAGAGCCTTTATTTCTTCTTCCATTTTTAATTTTTTACCCTTAAGTAATTTTTTTTCCTGACGGATTTTTTGATCTTCTTTCTTCTTTTTTTGAATCTCGGTTTTAGAAAGATATTCCTCTTCTTCCTCACCTGTATTTTGGATTTTTTCCATATAATAATCATAATTTCCCAAATATTCATCAATACCTTTTTGACTCATTACAAAAATTTTATGGGCCATTTTGTTTAAAAAATATCGGTCATGGGAAATAGCCAGAACTGTGCCTTCATATAATTTCAATGCATCTTCCAATATTTCCTTGGAATCTATATCCAAATGGTTGGTAGGTTCGTCCAATAAAAGAAAATTTGCTTGTGAGAGCATAATTTTAAGCAAACTAAGTCTTCCTCTTTCACCTCCGGAAAGCTCGGAAATACTTTTAAAAATATCATCTCCTACAAACTGAAACTGTGCCAGATATGACCGAATCTGAAAATGATTTAAAGTAGGATATTTGTCCCATATTTCATCAATAACGGTATTATTCATATCTAAGTTTTTCATTTCTTGGTCAAAATATGCTATCTTTACATTAACTCCCAACTCAACACTTCCTGCATCGGCAGGCAGCTTATTTAATATAATCTTAAAAAGGGTTGATTTTCCAACTCCATTTGGACCAATTAATCCTATCAAATCTTTTTTAAAAATATTTAAAGATAAATTTTCAAATAATATCCTTGAGCCGAAAGTTTTCTTTAAATCTCTAATCTTTAAGACTTCTTTTCCCGATTCAATTTCAGTTTTAAAAGAAATTTTTCCCTTTTTTTTATTAACAGGTGGCGGCAACTTTACCATTGCATCTAAAAGTTTTTTTCTGGACTTGCCTTGTTTAATAAATCTATCTCTGCCGAGGTTTAGAAATCTCTTGATTATTTCCTCTTGTCTTTTAATTTCTTTTTGCTGGTCCTCATATTGTTTTTTTATAATTTCCAAATCTTTTTTTCTCTGCCTTACATAGACATCATAATTACCCCTGTAAGTAGTTGTAAACCCATTTTCTAAAAGAACTATTTTGTTTACTACATTGTTTAGAAAATACCTGTCATGGGATATAACAATTAAGCTGCCCCTATAATCCTTAAGATACTTTTCTAGCCAGCTTATAGCTTTTATATCCAAGTGATTGGTAGGTTCATCCAGTAATAAAAGATCTGCATCTTCTAACAAAAGTTTTGCAAGGGAAACTCTTGCTTTTTCTCCTCCGCTTAGTTTTGAAATATCTTTATTAAAATCTTCTTCAGAAAATCCCAGTCCAATTAAAGTTCCTCTTATTCTTGAAGGATATGAATATCCCCCTCTTTGGTTAAAATCTTCCAAAGTTTTGGAATAATTTTCTAAGAGATCCTTTGAATCAGGATTTTTTGAAATTTCTTCAGTTAAAATTTTAAGATTTTTTTCTAAGTCTATTAAATCGGAAAAAATTTCAAGGCAGGCATCATATATTTTCCCTTCATCAGGCAAGTTTAATTGTTGCTCTAAATAGCCAATTTTTAATCCTTTTTTTGCAAAAATTTCCCCTGTGTCATAAGAGATTTCGCCTAAAATTATTTTAAAAAGTGTGGTCTTACCGGCGCCGTTAACCCCAATAAGACCAATTTTATCAGTTTCCTCAATAATAAAATCGGCTTTTTTAATTATTGTATTGTCTATAAAAGCTTTTGATATATCCTTTAGTGAAAGTTGCGGCATAATTTCCTCCAACAATATTTTATCAAAATTTACAAAGCATTAAAAGATTGTTATAATGTTTAATGCTGGAGGTAAAGTGTGGTTAAATTATCTAATAAAATATCAGATACTGTAATTAGAAGGATGCCTGTATACCATAGATGTTTGGAAGAACTTATTTTGAAGGGAATAAAAAGAATATCATCACAGGACTTAAGTGAAATCACAGGCTTCAGTGCATCTCAAATACGACAAGATTTAAATAATTTCGGCGGTTTCGGTCAACAAGGTTATGGTTATAATACAGATGAACTGAAAAAGCAAATCGACCTTATTTTAGGTGTCAATAAATCTTATAACACTGTTCTGATTGGAGCGGGAAGATTGGGTTCAGCCATTGCAAGATATAGGGGCTTTCGCAAGTCCGGTTTTAATATCAAGGCCCTTTTTGACCTTAAAAAATTGCCTCCTCTTGAAGGTATTCCTGTCCTTGCTATGGACAAGCTTAAGGATTTTATTAAAAATAATAATATTCAAGTTGCTATAATAACTGTCCCGAAGTCTCAAGCTGAGACTGTTCTGCAAGATCTTGTTGATGCCGGCATAAGGGGAATTTGGAATTTTTCTCCCATAGATTTAAAGGCCCCAAAGGGAATTATAGTTGAAAATATTAGACTTACCGACTCCCTCTTGATACTTTCATATTATATGAAAAATATGGAAGCAAAAGAATGATTATATATTTCTCTACATAAAATAACATTTAATAAGATAATTACAGAATACCTTATATTTCTGTAATTATTTTAACTTTTATATAAGTTGATTTCCAAAGGAGAAATTATGGAAATAAATTATTTTTCTGACCATGTTTTAATAAAAAATTTAAAAGAATTTATTCCTAAGGATATCTTTACCTGCGGTCAAGCTTTCAGATTTTATGAGGAAGAAGATTCATCTTTTACCCTTGTTGCTCATAAAAAAGTAATTAATGTAAGTAGAATTGATGACTCTATTTATATTAAAGGTACAAATGAAGAAGAGTTTAAAAATATCTGGTTTGGGTATTTTGACTTAAAAAGAGATTACTCTCAAGTTAAAAGAACTCTTTCTATTGACCCGACAATGGCTAAGGCCCTTTCCTACGGTCAAGGCATAAGAATATTAAACCAGGAAAAATTTGAAACTATAATATCCTTTATAATTTCTGCAAATAACGGCATAAGTAGAATTAGAAAATCTATTGAAAAAATTTCAAATTTATACGGAGATTTCATTAAAGAAGATAATAAAAGAACCTACTATTCTTTTCCTGATTCCAAAATTTTAAAAGAAGTAGACCCTTCGGAATTGAGAGAAAAAACAGGTGTCGGCTTTAGGGACAAAAGAATTGTTGAAAGTTCAAAAATGATTTATGACAAAATAATAAATCTAGAAGAAATTTCAAATCTTCCCTTGGAAGAACAAAGAAACTTGCTTATGAGCCTGCCGGGTGTCGGTCCCAAAGTTGCTGATTGCATTCTTCTTTTTTCCTTTGAAAGGCATGAATCTTTTCCTGTGGATGTTTGGATAAAAAGAGTAATGGAAGAATTATATGTAAAAAAAATAATAGCGAAAAATAAAGTGGGTGAAATTGGAAGAGGCGTTTTCGGTCCTTATGCCGGTTTTGCCAACCAATACTTATTTTATTACGGCAGAGAAAATAAGATAGGAGCAAAAAAATGATAGGGGTTCTGGCTAATGCTTTAGCAGTATTAATTTTAGGTACTTTAGGATCAAAAATCGGGAATAAAATCCCCAAATCCCTACAAGAAACTATGTTGTCAATAATACCCATATCAATACTTATGATAGGAATAAATGCGGGTTTGAAAGGTGACACCCTTATAATAATAATTTCTCTTGTTATAGGAATAATAATTGGTGAAAAACTTGATCTTGAAGGTGCAATAAATAAATTAGGAGAAAAATTTAAAAAAATATTAATAAAAGATGAAGATAATAAAGATTCAAAATTTGTAGAGGGCTTTGTTTCAACTACCCTTATTTTTTGTATGGGCTCAATGGGAATACTAGGCTCTTTAGATGCCGGAATAAGAGGCAACTGCGATATATTATTTGCAAAAGCTTCAATTGATGGAATTACAGCCCTAATACTTGCATCAAGTCTTGGTGTAGGAGTGGCTCTTTCCGGATTTTCGTTATTAATATATCAAGGTTTCTTAACTCTTCTGGCAAGTTTTTTAGCTCCAATTTTTTCAGAAGCTGTAATAGCAAATATATCAGGAATTGGAGGAGTTATGATTTTTGCAATAGGTCTACAAATGATGAAAATTAAAAATTTTAAAATTGCTAATACCCTGCCTGCCCTTTTAGTTCCCTTAATTTATCAACTTATATTAAATATTATTACTTAATTAAGAGTTTTAGCTCTTTATTTTTTATTATATATTTTTTATAAAGAAAGGACTTTAATATATGAAAAAATTTTCAAAAATAATTAGTTATTCATTAATAACATTTTTATACTTTATAAGCGATTTAATTTTAAATAGGTTTTCTATTTATTTTAAAAAGAGTTTTGACCATAAATTTTTTATTTCATCTTTGCTGGTACAAGCTTTTCAAATAATTCTTTTGGGATATTTCTTGAATCTATTCGCAGTAGATATTAAAAATCTAAGTAAAAAAACTCTTATATTTACTTTCTTAACAGCATTTATTTTACTGGCAATTATTTCCCTGAGTCAAAATATCGATCATGTCTATAAAATCTTATTTTTGCTATTAATATTAATGGGTCAAATCTTGGCGGAATTTTTAAGAAAAATAAAAAAATAATTACACTCAAGACAAAGACTATAAAATAAGAGTAGATCTTAATCATATAAAGGAAAATTTTCCCGACTTTTTATTTATCCATAGGTCTATTTTAGTAAATTGTTCAAATATATGTGTTATAAATAAAGAAAAGAAACAGATCTTATTTAAAAATTCTAAGAAGATTAAGGGATCCAAAAGAAAATTCAAAAGTTTTTTAGAATCTTTTCACAAAATAAGTTAGTTTATTAATAATCTAAGCCATATTTAATTCTTAATAAAAAATTATAATATTCTTATATTTATTATAAATGGATGCTTTCTATATTATAGATAGCATCTTTTTGTATGTTTAAAGTTATATTTATATTTTTTTATAAGATTTTTCTTTACAATAACTTAATATTTCAAAAGTTTTGATAAATTATTATTAGTGTATAATTAAACAAGGTGATTATATGAAAAAAGGAAATTTATCTCCAGCAATTCAAGTAATCCTAATTTTCGGAATTATTTCCATGCTGGGTGATGTGATTTACGAATCTGCAAGAGGCGTAAACAGCCAATATTTAAATTTAATAGGCATCAGTGCAACAAAAGTTGGAGTAGTATTTGGCATTGGTGAATTTTTAGGTTATTTTTTAAGACTTTTTGCAGGATACCTGTCTGATTATACAAAAAAACATTGGCTTTTTATTTTTGTTGGCTATGGCCTATTATTTGTTATTCCTTTAATTGGCTTTAGTCAAAATTGGAATATTTTAATCATCTTAATTTTATTGGAAAGAATTGGAAAATCTTTAAGAAATCCTGCCAAAGATACAATTTTATCAAGCATTGCTAAAAATGAAGTCGGCCTTGGCTTTGCCTTCGGTTTACAGGAAGCTCTTGATCAGGTAGGTGCTTTTTTAGGTCCCTTGATTTTTACTGCTGTCTTTTATTTTACCGGTAAAAATACAATCAATGAATATCAGTTTTCATACAAACTTTTATTTGTGCCTTTTATTTTATTAATGGTTTTTGTGTATATTGCTTATAGAAAAGTTAACGGAGAAAATATTATTAAAGAAATAAATATTAAAGAATACAGGTCGGATAATTTAAAAAGTATTTTTTGGATTTATACATTCTTTGCCTTTTTTGCCAGCTTAGGCTTTGTAAACTTTTCTATTATCGGCTATCATTTAAAAGCAAAAGCAATAATTGGTGATAAGTCAATCGCAATGATCTATTCTTTTGCAATGATTGTTGATGCTTTTTTTGCCCTTTTAGTTGGTCATTTATACGATAGGTTAAAAGATAAAACAGGTCTTGAAACCGGAGGTATTTTAGTTTTGGCCATAATTCCTCTATTAACCTGTCTGCTTCCTTTTCTTACACTTTCCTATAAAATACCCCTTATAATAATAGGAATGTTTATTTGGGGAATGGTTATGGGCACTCATGAAACAATAATGAAATCAGCCATAGGAGATTTAGTTCCTTTTTCTAAAAGAGGTAGCGGTTATGGTGTATTTAATACTTCTTATGGACTTGCACTTTTTTGCGGTTCCTCAATAATGGGTCTGCTTTATGACAAGTCTTCAATTACTACCATTATCATTATTTCTCTTATAGCTGAATTAATTGCATTTATTTTGTTTATAAAAATGAAGAAATTAATTAAATCTACATGAAATTTGAAAACTGATTAAATATTCATAATTTATGTCAGTGTGTGAAAATTTATTGAAATTTATATTTTATATATTTATCTCTTGCAAAATTATAGAATATGTATTATTATAATAAGTGTTAGCAGTACTCCCTTGTGAGTGCTAAAATAAAATTGGAGGTATACTATGAATTTAAGACCCTTAGATGACAAAATTGTTATTAAAAAAATAGAAATGGAAGAAAGAACCGCTTCAGGTATTGTTTTACCTTCAAGCGCAAAAGAAGAATCCAATGTAGCTGAAATTATTGCACTTGGTAATAAAATTGACAAAGATGAAGATATGAAGGGCTTACTAAAAGTTGGCGACAAAGTAGTATTTTCAAAATATGCAGGTTCAGAAATTGAACTGAAAAAAGAAAAATATACAATAATTAAATTCGCAGATGTCTTAGCTGTGATTGAATAAGAAGAAAGGTGATAATATGGCAAAAGAAATTAAATTTGCAGAAGATGCAAGAAGTGGTCTTATAGACGGAATTAATAAACTTGCAAATACAGTAAAGGTTACACTTGGACCTAAGGGAAGAAATGTTATTCTTGATAAGGAATATGGAACTCCTCTAATTACTAATGACGGTGTAACCATAGCTCGTGAAATTGAATGTGAAGATAAATTTGAAAATATGGGTGCTCAACTTTTAAAAGAAGTTGCGACAAAGACAAATGATGTGGCAGGTGACGGTACAACTACTGCAACTCTTCTTGCTCAAGCTATTATCCTTGAAGGAATGAAAAACTTAGCTGCCGGTGCAAATCCTATGATTTTACAAAAAGGAATTAAGAGAGCTGTTGATAATGCTGTCGATGTTATTAAAAAATATTCCAAATCTGTAGATTCTAAAGATGAAATTGCTCAAGTTGCTGCAGTTTCAGCAGGTGATGAAGAAATCGGAAAACTTATTTCTGAAGCTATGGAAAAAGTTGGAAATGACGGTGTTATTACTGTTGAAGAATCAAAATCTATGGGCACCAGTCTTGAAGTAGTTGAAGGTATGCAATTTGATAGAGGATATCTTTCTCCATATATGGTAACTGATTCTGAAAAGATGGTTGCTGAACTTGATGATCCTTATATCCTAATTACTGATAAGAAAATTTCAAATATCCAAGAAATTTTACCCTTGCTTGAACAAGTTCTTCAACAATCTAAACCTCTTTTAATTGTTGCTGAAGATATAGATGGAGAAGCTCTTGCAACTCTTGTTGTTAACTCTCTAAGAGGAACATTAAATGTAGTTGGAGTTAAAGCTCCCGGATACGGTGACAGAAGAAAAGATATGCTACAAGATATAGCCATCTTAACAGGCGGCAAGGTGATTTCTACCGATTTGGGCGATGACTTGAAAGATACTAAAATTGAAATGCTGGGTCACTGTGGCAAGGTAAGAGTTGAAAAAGAACTTACTGTTATTGTTAACGGATCCGGAGATAAAGCTGCTATCAATAAGAGAATAGGTCAAATTAAGGGACAAATTGAAGATACTGACTCTGATTTTGATAGAGAAAAGCTACAAGAAAGACTTGCAAAATTAGTTGGTGGTGTTGCTGTTATCCAAGTAGGAGCTGCAACAGAAGTTGAATTAAAAGAAAGAAAACTACGTATCGAAGATGCCTTATCAGCTACTCGTGCAGCTGTTGAAGAAGGTATTGTACCGGGCGGCGGAACTGTTTTGTTAGATTGCACAGACGAAATTGAAAAACTTGTAAATTCTTTAGATGGAGATGAAAAAACAGGAGCAAATATTATCCTTAAAGCTTTAGAAGCTCCGGTAAGACAAATTGCTGAAAATGCCGGTGTTGAAGGTTCTATTATAGTTGAAAATATTAAGGGTAAAGAAAAAGGTATAGGTTACGATGCTCTTACAAATAAATATGTTAATATGATTGAAAAAGGTATTGTTGACCCGACAAAAGTTACAAGATCAGCTCTTCAAAATGCTGCATCAGCTTCTGCCATGATTTTAACAACAGAAGCGGCAGTTGCAAACATTAAGGAAGATAAACCGCAAGTCCCAATGAATCCGGGAATGGGTCCAATGATGTAATTTAAATAAAAATACTAGTAGAGATTGCATCAGAAATTTTATAAACCTGATCAATTAATTCTTTGTAAAAAAATCCTGTGGAAGCGGACTTTTCACTTGCCAACTCCCACAGGATTTTTTTTGTATATTATAAATAAAGGCTCTATGTCAAATATTTATTAAATCCACACAACTCTTTATTTTGTTATATTCTTCCTGCCCCTTTAAATGCTATATATACTATTGCCATTAATATATAAAAAATTATTAAGTATAAGGCATTTTTTTTTCTGTCTAAATATGTCAAAAATAATACTTCAATCATAGTAACTAAAACTAAAATTATTTGTAAATTCCTAAAATCAGTAGGCAAGAAACCTTGCTTGGTTTTTATTATTCTGCCATACCAACCTACACCAACTATTATAAGTGTTAAAACTATAGTTATTTTCTCTAAAACTTTTTTTAATTTATCTTTTTTCAAGAATTATATTTCCTTAGCCCTTCTTTAAGTATATTCATTGACTTTTTAATATCATTTACATTTAAGACAAAGGCAAGTCTAACTTTGTTTTTACCTTCATCAGAATTATAGAAAAATCCGTCTGCAGGTGCCATCATTAGAGTTTCTCCATCTAGGTCAAAATCTGTTAATAGCCACTTAGCAAAATCTTCTGCATCATCTACAGGAAGTGTCGGCATAATATAAAATGCTCCTTTGGGTTTATAAACACTTACGCCGTCTATTTTTTTAAGTTCTTCATAAATTGTGTTACGCCTTTTTAGGTATTCATCATTAACTTCTTTAAAATATGCTTCATCTGAATCGAAAAGAGCAGCAGCACCAATTTGTTCAAGAGTGGGTACTGCAAGTCTTCCGGTTGACAGTTTATTTATTGATGTTAAAACATCGGGATTTTTTGCTGCAATAGCTCCAATTCTTGCCCCACAAGCTCCAAATCTTTTGGAAATTGAATCCAATAAGATTAACCTATCTTCAATTCCTTCAATTTCTGCAAATGAAGTATATTCTAATCCGTCATAAACAAATTCCCTGTAAACTTCATCTGTTATTATATACATATCATGTTTTATAGCTAACTCTTTAATTCTTTCAAGTTCTTCTTTTGAATAAACGGCTCCTGTTGGATTTGTTGGGTTTGAAATTAAAAATGCAACAGATTTTTCTGAAATAACTGATTCAATTTCTTCTTTAGATGGAAGGGCAAAACCATTATCAGGACTTGTATTAAAGGCATTAATTTTTAAATTTAATTGGTCTACAAAAGTCTTATAATTTGAATAGAAGGGATTTGTTGTTATTATTTCTTCCCCTTCGTCAGCTATGGTCATTAGAACCAATAATAAAGCTTCACTAGCTCCGGAAGTAATATAAATATCCTCCGGCTCAAATTTTAGTTTCCTTCTTTTGTAATATTTTGACCAAGCAATTCTTAATTCCTCAATACCTGCCGCCGCTGGATATTTAAGAACTCTTCCTTTAAAATCTCCTATGGCTTCAAAAAATGCTTGAGGAACTTCTACATCCGGCGCTCCAATATTTAAGTGGTAAACCTTTTTACCTCTTTTCTTAGCTTCTTGAGCATAAGGGGTTAATTTTCTAATTGCTGAGAATTCTATTTTTTTAGCTCTTTGTGATATTTTCATAATCTTTCCTCCTTTATTGCCATCTTAAATCTTCACCGAAAAATTTAAGTGGCATGAATTTTTGAAAAACTCTTGAAAAAACTCTGTCTGTATAAATTTCTGAGAGTTCTTTTGGTGATAAATTTGTAGAAATTACAGTCTTTTTACCTCTAATTAGTCGTGTATTAATAATATTAAAAATTTCTGAATTTGTAAAGCTGCTTACTAATTCTATTCCCAAATCATCAACTATTAAAAGATTGCTTTCAAAAAGCAGGTCATATTTCTTATCATCTACCTTTTTGAATCTTTTATTTTCCAACAGTTCAACTATTTCATAGGCTGTAAGATATATAACAGAAAAATTCCTGTCCAACAGCTCCTTGGCTATACAGTTAATCATAAAAGTTTTGCCCTGACCTGTTGGGCCATAAAATAATAGATTAAAATCATTGTCTTCCTTAAAACTATCAATAAATTTTTTTGAAATTTCTTTAATTTTCTTTATATTTTCTCTGGGACTCATGCCTTCTTTTTCATAAACTTTGTCAGAAAATATATTTTCATCAAAATGTATAAAATTTTCTTTCTTTAAGGTGTGATTAAGATTTGAAGTTTTATACAAATTGTCAATTACTAATTTTTTTAAGCAGGAGCATTTGCTGCCGTCTTCTAAAAAACCCGTATCTTTACAGTAAGGACAATTATATTTAATAGACATATAGTCCTTGTCAAAACCGCAAGATATAAGTATTCTTTCTTTTTCTTTTTTTAAATCCATTATCTCTCTAGTAACATCCATAACAAGGTTACTTGATGGGTTTTTGTAAAGATTTTTGCAAGATTTTATTGCCAGGTCTTTTATATAATCATCAATCTTTTTTATTTGCGGAATTTTTCTATAAATTTCTTTCTTTCTATTTTCTAGATCTTCTTCATTTTTAAGTCTGATGTTTTCATAATAAATACTTATATTTTTATTGACTTCCATTAAATACCCAACCTTTTATAAGATTCTTCTCTTTTTTTTCTTGCTACTTCTTCTAGATCATCTTCTGAATAATTATCAGTTATCTGTTTAAAATTATGAAATTTAGTTTTTACTTTATTTTTAGTGGTCTTATCCTTAACTGATATTTCTTCGGGGCTCGAAATATCTTTTGCCTTCCAAGATTTTAATATTTTATCTACATAATTAATGTTGGGATTTTGTATATTTGATGTTCTCTTTAGGGCTTGTGTAACCATTTCCATAGAAAATCCCATATCATCGAACCAAGAATTTACTGTGTTAAATTCAATTTGATTAAATCTTTTTCTTTCTATTCCGATAAATTTTCTGACTTTATTATACCTAAAATACTTTTCATCATGCTTAATATATGAATTTTCAACATCTTCTAAGGTTCTGATCCCTTCTTTTGACCAATTTCTAACTATTTTTTCTATATATTTTAACTCATAAACTTCTTTTACTTCCGTTGCATAATAAAAAGCTTCTTCAATAACATCCGCCGGTTCATTATAAACATCTATCCATGAAGCTATATCCATTTTTTTTACAGAAGGTATATGCTCTCTCATTAAAAATTCTGCCCGGGAAAGAAGATTTGCAATTTTCGGATCCTCAACAATTTCAGAATATTTTGATTTTTTTTCTTCTCCCTTTAAATTATACACATCTCGGATATAAAGCTCCTTTAAATTAAAAAATTCAACACAACCATCTGCTGAAATTTTAATTATTCCTTGTTTTTCCCAATATTCCCATGCTCTTACAATATCCGTTTCAAGCATTCCCAGCATATCAGCAAGATATTTGTTATCTGCATTGTTATTTTCTCCTTCCAAGCACAATTTATAAGCTAGGAGGTATACTTTTACAAAATCTCCATTGGCACCGGGCATAAAATCATTAAAAAAAATATTTGGTATCAGTGTTTCACCCAGTTCATATTTATTTTTTTCTAATTTAAACTTCATTTTCAAAATCCTCTCTAGTTATATCCATATTAAAAGCATAGAAAAAAGTTTTGCCGAAAAATTTCTTGAAACAATCTTTATTGCCGGAAAAATCTTCATTATTTATATCAAAATCACCATTGGGAAAGGGCATTAAAGTAGTTCTTTTTTTTACAAAGCCAATTTTACTGTATAAATTTATAGCTCTCTTATTATAAGATGCCACCTTTAGATTAATTCTTTTAAAATTTAAATCATTAAAATAATATTTAAGCATGGTTTTTAGGGCATCTGTTCCATATCCCCTATCCATACATGCAGGATTCAATACTATTCCTAAGCTGGCACATTTAAATATATTTGAAATATTTTTAAAAGAAATATATCCCACCGGTTTTTCCTCTTTTAGAATTACATAGTATATAGAAAAAGGACTGCTTGTCTTCCATGTATACCATTTTTCTATATCTTCTTTTTCAATTTCATAAAAGTTGTAGTCTAAAAAAAGTTGGGATGTATGCTTTGACCAATTTTTAAAGGTATAGACATCTTTTAACCTAAGCTCTCTTAAAGTTACAATATTTCCTTTAAACATAATACCACCTACGTTTATTATATAACATTTTCAATTTTATTGCTTTGAACTTTAAGATTAAATTATATTTAACAATAGCAGATATTTATTTACTTTATTTAATAAAGTATAAAAAAAAAGTTACTAATAAAAAAAGTTATGGCAAATTTTGATAAAATAGTTTATAATTTAGTTAAAGACAGTAAAGGAGTAAATTATGTTGGATGATATTGATTTAAAAATCCTAGAACTACTTTCCGAAAATGGTCGTATGAGTCATGAGGAAATTTCAAAACATTTGAATCTTACAAGACCTGCTATCCATAGACGTATATATAAAATGGAAGAAGCAAATTATATTAAGGGCTATAAAGTCATTATTAATTGGGAAGCAATTGGTTATAATGTGGATACTTTTGTGCTTGTAAGGGTTAATACCAGTTGTTTCACCAAACTTATTAAAGAAATCAAAGATATAAAAGATCCTTCATTTAAAATATTTGAATGTTACAGGGTCACCGGTGAACATTGTATACTACTAAGAGTTAAAACTATTACAACTAGTGACTTAAGAAGATTTTATGATAGAGTCCTCGAACTTGATGGGGTTCTTGATACAAAGACTTTACTAATATTAAAAAGCGAAGATTTTGACAATACCATCTTTTTTGAAGATGAAAAAAATTCTTAGTTTAACTTTTAAATCCCAATATTCTTTTTAATGACAAAATATAGATTTGTTTTTTAACTAAAATTTTCGGAAAAACCTTAATTTCAAATGGAAAATTTTGTCAAAAACTCCACTGTTTATTTGCTAAGTTTTAAATTCTAAACCTTAAATTTTGGAATTAAGGGTTTTGTAACATTTTAAAAAGTCCATCTCTTTGTACGCATTTTAAGAGTCTATGGGCTTTTTTTCTTTAAATAAAAATAATTTTTTATTAATATTACTTTATGGGTAAGCCGTCTTAATAATTTTAGTTTTATCTATATGATATAATATTATAAAGCAGGTGATTAATATGGATACAAAAATTTTAGTAATAGATGATGAAGAAGCCATTTCTAATATAATAAAATTTAATTTTGAACGAGAGGGCTATCTTGTTGACACTGCAAAAGATGGACTGGAAGCCCTGGATTTTATAAAGAAAAATAAATATTCCCTTATTCTACTAGACATTATGATGCCGCGCCTTAATGGCTTTGACACCCTAAAAGAAATTCGAAAAGACCATCAAACTCCTGTAATAATGCTTACTGCTCGTGAAGATGAGGTTGATAAAGTTTTAGGCCTTGAACTGGGAGCTGATGATTATGTTGTAAAACCTTTCAGCATTAGAGAACTTTTAGCTAGAGTAAAGGCTGTCCTAAGAAGGCTCGGATCTGTATCTGATGACGAAGAAGAAATTGAAGATGAAATAATTTCTATTGGTGAGCTTGAAATTGATCTTAATAAATTTGAAGTTAAGAAAAATGATAAAATTATTGATCTTACCTTGAGAGAATTTGAACTTTTAAAATTTCTATCTTCTAATCCCAGCGTTGTTTTTTCACGTGAAGAACTTTTGGAAAAAGTCTGGGAATATGAATATTATGGTGACATCAGAACTGTTGATGTTACAGTTAGACGTTTAAGGGAAAAAATTGAAGATACTTCTAAAGATTATAAATATATACTCACAAAAAGAGGTGTGGGTTATTATTTTGATGGTGAGGTAAAGGATGCTTAAAAATACTTTTCAAAGTATTAAATTTAGATTTGTATTAATATACTTTGTCTTAGTCCTTATTTGTATGTCCATTGTTGGTTCTTTTATTATACAAAGACTTGAAACTATACAAAGAGAAAATGTAGAGGCAAATATGAGAAAGACCATATCTTCCATATCAACAGCTGCCTCTACCCTTATCAAAGGAACAGACAGTGATTACCTGGTCCTTGATAAAAATTTAAAAAATTGGGGACTTACTTCTACTCAAAGCGTTTATATTTTGTCGGCTGATAAAAATCCCAAAATTATATCCACTTCCCTTTCATCTTATGAAAATATGAGGGGGAAAAGTGCTTACTCACTTTTATTTTTAGAATCTTCCCTAATAACAAATGCCTATCAAGGCAAAGAAGGAGAAAAAATTGTTACTATAAAATCTCCCAATTCATATGTTAAGCATATTGTAAATCCGATCCTTTCAAATGAAGGTAATGTTATTGCCATAGTTTATATGACAGAAAACTTAAATTCTATATATGAACTTATTTCTGAAGCTAAAATTATCATTTCTTATGCAACTATTATTTCTTTATTAATTACATCTATTTTAGGTTATTTTATTGCCAATTCTATAACTACTCCAATCAGAGATGTTACCAGAAAAGCTAAAGAAATGGCAAAGGGTAATTTTGACCAGAGAGTTGATATTAAAAGTAATGATGAAATCGGTCAACTTGGTCTTATGTTTAATTACCTAACTAATGAACTTAAAAATACCATTACAAAAATTGACTTGGAAAAATCAAAATTAAATACTATTTTCACTTATATGGCTGAAGGTGTTATAGCTGTTGATAAAAATGGCAACTTGATTCATGCCAATAATATTGCAAAAAATTTATTATCTCTTGCTGATAAAAAATTAAATACACCGATAAATCTTAAAAAAATTGGTTTAAAAGATATAAATTATGATGATGAAAGCACCTTGAAAAATGAAGTATTGATTGAAATAAAGGGACATTTTTATAAAATTAAATATGCCCCCTATAAGTCTGACTTAAACGAAACTGAAGGAGTAATAATTGTACTTTCAGATGTCAATAAAGAACACAGGCTTGACGTTTTGAGAAAGGAATTTGTTGCAAATGTCAGTCATGAACTTAAAACCCCTATAACTACCATAGGGTCTTACACTGAAACTCTTTTAAACGGTGTTGACGATAAAGACAGAATAAACTTCTTAAAGATAATTGAAAGAGAAAATACAAGAATGGCAAGACTTGTTACAGACCTACTTGTTCTTTCTAATATTGACTATAAAAAAGACCACTTAAATAAAGAAGAATTTGATACTTATGAATTTATTGAAGAGGCTGTTGAAAGTCAAAATCTTCTGATATCTCAAAAATCTCACAAGGTTTCCATTGACGTTCCTTTAAAAATTAGGACTATTTATTCAGATAGGCATGGTTGTAGTCAGATTTTAATTAATATTATTTCAAATGCTGTTAAATATACAAAAGATAAGGGAACAATTTTAATTACTGCAGAAAATTTTATTAAAAATAAGACAAATTATATAAAAATATCTGTAAAAGATAATGGTATCGGCATCCCTAAAGAAGATCTTCCGATGATTTTTGAAAGATTTTACAGGGTGGAAAAGGGCAGATCAAGAGCTATGGGCGGTACCGGTTTGGGTCTTTCAATAGCAAGTGAATTGATTAAATCTTTGGGCGGCAATATAAAAATTTCTTCACAACTAAACATTGGAACTACTGTAGACCTCTTATTTCCGGCTGGTGATTATTATGAATTCTAAAAATAATTCTAATATTATAAATTTTTCTTTAGGTTTTTTAATAGTTCTTTTACTGGTTCAGGCAAGTTTATTATGGTTTAAATTTTCTATGCCTCAAAAAAAAATTGATAGCGGTTTTAAGTCCAAGGAGGCATCAATGGATGTTTTTATGCCATCTATGCTTATAGTAAATTTAGGTTACAGACAACATTATGTATTAAAGAATTTTAAAGACTATTGGAAGATTTATTCAACTGATATTTCTGAGGTATTGGAAAATTCCACAAATGAAAATTTAGAAATGATAGATACAAAAACATATCTTAACTTACAAAAAAATGAATCCTTGGTTTTTAAATTTTCTTCCCCCCTCTCAGGCTCCATATTATTAAACTTATTAGGAGAGAATAAACTGGAAAATAATATTAATTTATCAATTAATTCTATATATATTTCCAAAGACAATGATGTCTATATAGGTGCAACTAATAATTATTTTAAGTTAAAGAATTTAAAAACTAACTTAGAAATGAATAGACTTTTGAAGAATGCAAAAAAAATAGGGACAAACTATATTAACTTTAAAGAAGCCTATAATATAAATAAAGATTTATTAATTCCCGATTCTAACTATATACAAGCACAAGATATTTACTATAAGCTTGCTACAGATATATTGGATGACAATATTAAAAATAATTTAGCTGTCAGATACCTACAGACAAATATTGACTATATAAAAGAAATAAAACAAAGTGAAAAAACAACATATGTCTATGAAAATAAATATATATCTTTTTATAATAATGGCATAGTTGAATATAATAATGAAGAAAATTTTTCTGTACCTAATAGAAATCTATATGGGTCAATTGTCACAGCCTTGGAATTTCTCTTCAGAAATTCCGGGATGACTGCGAATATTTATTTGGATAAAATTGTACCTGTTAATTATAAAGATTCAAACGGATATAAATTTTTCTTTAATTTAAAAGAATCAGGATTAAACCTTATTTTAAATTCAAAAGATAATACTTTTATAGAAATGGAAGTATTTTCAGACCATGTAAAATCATATAGGGAATATTATTATAAAAAGGATTTTGAACCGGCCACTAATACAGAAAATCTAAAAATTTTGGATATTTTCGAAATAATAAATAATAATTTAAGCCTATTCAACTTAGAAAAAGCTGAAGATGTTTTGACCTTTTGCAATAATCTTTCCCTTGTTTACATTAATAAAAATGAAAACCTATCTTCTAAATTAAATATGGCATATGAATTTTCAATAAATGACAAAAAATATTATTTTGATGTTTTAAATGGTGAATTAATTCTTTCAAGGTGAGAATATGGATTGGCAAAAATCAAAAATAATTTTAATAATAGCTCTTATTATCGCAAATATAGTTTTAATGGTTATGCTCCTTTTTTCTTATAGCAATACAAGAGATGTATCCGTTTCCAAACAGTCAATTAAGTCTACTAAAGATATATTGGCTGAGAATGAAATTAATGTACAAGGAAATATTCCAAAAAATCATCCGGCCCTTTCTTCACTTCTTGTAGAATTTGAATCCTATGAAGAAGAATCATTAAATAGAAGATTTTTTAACAGTTTAGGTGCTGTAACCAATCCTTCTCCGGATAGGTTGGAAATTAACTACAACAATGAACATATAAACCTATTTAATTATAGGAGGCTTTTTTATGAAAATTCAAAAAAAAATAATAACTTTGATGTTGATAGTTTAAAAAAGGCAAAAAAAATTGCTGAGAATTTTTTGCTGAACCATAATTACAATATTGATGATATGAAGTTATCCTATTCTTATACAGAAGCCGGCAAGTATTATCTAAACTATTCTAAATTATTTGAAAAAATTTCTCTTGAATCATCATATACAAACTTTGTAATTGACTCCAGAGGAATTGTAAGTATGGATAGGTTATGGCTGAATGTAATAGAAAAATCCAAAACAAAATTCACCCTATCCTCCGCTCCTCGTGCTTTGCTAGCCCTTTTAGATAAGGAAGAAGCCTATGGAAAAACTATTACAAAAATTAGTGAATGCTATTATTTTAATCCTGAAGACCAAGGATACATTGAAGATATAACAAAAGCTTTACAAGGTAGAGCTGTACCGGCATGGAAAATTGAATTTTCTGATGGAGATAATATAGTTATAGACGCTTTCTAACTTAACAATAGATTCTTTATATGATAAAATTTATCTTTGGAGGTTAGTATGAAATTTGTATCAATATCCAGCGGCTCCAGTGGAAACTGTCAATACATTGAATATAAAAACACTAAAATTTTAATAGATGCAGGCCCTTCAGGGAAAAAAATTGAAGAAAATTTAAAATCTGTAGGCATAGATCCTAAAACCATAGATGCCATATTTGTTACTCATGAACACATTGATCATGTAAAATCTGTCGGAGTTCTTTCAAGAAGACACGACATAAAAGTTTTTTCCAATATTGAAACCGCTCAAGCGATGACACCGATTGTTAAAAATATAAAATCTGAAAATATTTTTATATTTGAAAATAACAAGCCTTTTATCTTTAAAGATTTGTATATTAAAGCAATAGATACTTTTCATGATTGCCAAAAGGGCTGTGGTTATGTTATAAGGGGAAATAAAAAAATATCGGTCTTGACCGATACCGGATGGGTAAATTCCAATTGCCTTGAAAATATGGAGGGGTCATCACTTTATTATTTGGAAGCCAATCATGATGTAAATATGCTAATGAACGGATCTTATTCTTGGTCATTAAAAAAAAGAATATCATCCACAAGAGGTCATCTTTCCAATGATAATTGTGCAGAAGTTTTAGAAAATCTTATAAGCAAAAAACAGGAAATTGTAATATTGGCCCATTTATCCAAGGAAAATAATCTTCCAGATCTGGCAAAAAAAACAACTGAAGAATATTTAAAATCAAAGAATATAATCAAAGATATAGACTATAAACTGGATATAGCTCCACGTTATGATGCCGGAAAAATATATGACTTATAGATTAATAAGAATAAAAATCTTATTACCATTGGTTTTTTATAAGAATAATTTTCAAATGTTTATTAGTTAAGGAGGTTTTATGAATATACTGTTAACAAATGATGATGGAATTATGGCTGAAGGAATTAGTGTCCTTGCTAAAGCCTTATTAGAAAGGGGGCATAAAATAACTATTGCAGCTCCAAATGTGGAAAATTCCGGCAAAAGTCATGCTATAACCTTTAAAACTCCACTTATAGTGCAAAATATTAAACTTGAAAATTTTTCCGATATAAATGCCCTGTCAGTTTTTGGTACTCCGGCAGACTGTGTAAGAGCTGCTGTCCATCTATGTAAAGAAAAATTTGACTATTGTTTTTCCGGAATTAACAGCGGCTATAATGCTGCAACTAATGTTTTATATTCAGGAACAGTATCTGCCGCTATTGAAGCAAATTTATTTCACATAAAGTCTGTTGCAGTTTCGGCTTCTTATATAAAGGGACAGGTTAATTATGATTCGGCTGCCAAAGTTGCTATGAAACTTTTTGAAAAAATTAAGGATCAAAACATTCTACAGGTTTATAACTTAAATGTTCCCTTTTTATCTTATGATGATATTAAGGGCATAAAAGTTTGTAAGGTTGGAAGAGATGTAATGAGCATATATGATATATCGGCAGAAGGTGATGAATATAATTTAAAACTCAAGGGTTTTCCAAAAGAATTTAACGGAGATAGGGATTCAGATATTTATTATTTGAATCAAGGTTATGCTACAGTAAGCCCATTATTTTATGATACTACTAATAAAAAATCTATAGATACATTAAAAGAAATTTTAGGTTAGTTTTAAAGATAGGATTTGACCTGAAAACTTTAATATATTATGACAACTCGACTACTTCAAATTTTTATGTTTTTGTAAAGGAAAATCTTCCTAGGCTTAATATTAAATTTATTTGTATATTTTAATTTCAATTAAAATAATTTTTAAAATATTAGCCTAATAAGTTATTTTAAAACTTGTAATAAGTCTGAATTTAATTTATTAATTTTTTATTCAACCCTATAACCCATATCTTTTAAAATTCCTATAACTGAATTTTCAGGAACTAAATGTGCTGCCCCAATTACTATAAATACTGTCTTTTCCTTCTTATTTTTTAATATTTTATCAATTTTATTTGCCATATTAATATCTCTTTGATTTAAAAGCATTTTATCATATTCTTTACTTACACTTGACCCTTCATCTCCTGTAATGGCTTTATTAAATAAATCTTCTTTTGCATTTATCCAATCTTTTTGAATATTATAAAGACCCTTATTAATATTAATATAGCCGTTTTTTTCAACTTCTTTTATAAGTTCATTTATTAAAAGCACATATTTATTTTTATCAAAGCCTTGTAGTAAATCTGCCTGATATTTTGCACTTTCTAATTGGTCTATTTTTATATTATTCATTAATGAAAGACTTAGAAAATAATTTTCCACTCCTAAAGTTGGGCCATAATTATTTTTCCCATCTGTAGATAAAATATTATATACTGCCCAGGGTCTAATTTTATCAATTTCTTCTTTATGTATTCCCCTTTCAATAAGCAATATCTTTATATTATCGTAAATATCACCTACATCTTCTTTTAAAGAACCTTTTCCCTGATAATACATATTGTCTTCATAAATTTTAGAAATATTGGAATCGGTAGGATCAATTTCAAAATATATCCTACTACTTTTCTTTAATGCTTCTATTATCTCATTTTTAACAGGATACATTTCTGTTATTCCTAAATGAATTGAACCCAAAAGATAAACGGTATTTTCACCATTATTAATTTTATAAAAGTATCCTTGACTAGCCCTATTCTCTTCATTAATTATTTTCCTTACTGCTCTGGTATAAAGGCACAAACTTTCTTGCAAAGAAATCTTTTCCTTTAAATAAGTTTCATTATTGCTCCCATAATAAAAATTTTTCTTATAGCTATCATCTTTTTTTAACAAATATAAAATTGATTCAATTATTTCATCTCTGCTTAAATTTTTAAATTCAAAATCTTCTTCATTAATACTAATTTGTAATGATGATAATTTATTTTTACTAGCCATATATAAGTCTTCAATATCATCTAGGCTAATATTTTTTTTAAAATCCACACCTTTTTTTATTTTATCAATTGGATAAAGACCGAAAAACTCGCTGTCATTAATATCATAAAGTGCCCAAGAGCTTAATTTTAAATTACTTTTACTTTTTACATGAACTTTTGCGGCTTTTTCTCCAGATTTTACATAAGTCGGATTTTCTAAAAAGCTTGTATTAATTTTTGCATTAACACTTATAATGGTAAATAATAAAATAAATATTAATAAATTTTTTAAAAATTTTTTCATTTCAATGCATCCCTTAATTTTTCAATAAATATTTCATTTGATTTTTTATCTAATATACAAAATCTGAAATATGATTCATCAAGACCCTTAAAGTCTGAACAATCCCTAACTATAATTAGATTCTCCCTTAATTTTTTTAACAAAGATTTAACAGAACCTTTTTTTAACTTAACTAAAATAAAATTACCGCTGGAATTTACAGCCTTTAAGCTAGGAATATTTTCTAGTTCACTCATTAACTTTTCTCTTTGCTCTTTAATATATGAAAAGGCATTTTCTATGTATTCTTTATCCTTAAACATAACTTGACCCATTAAATCAGCACAAATATTTATTTGCCATAAAATTTCCTTATTTGTAAATTTATTTAAAAGGTCTTTTTGAGAATTTAAGGCATATCCAAGTCTTAGACCCGGCACCCCAAAAAATTTAGATGTTCCTCTGCTAATAATTAGCTTATTATAATTTTTAATTAATCCTACTGAAGAAAATATCTTCATATCGGTAAATTCAATATACGTTTCATCAACAATAATATAAGCACAGGTTTTTTTTAAAATCTCTTCAATTTGATCTTTTTTTAATATAGATCCTGTTGGATTATTGGGATTTGCAAATACAAACAATTCAATATTATTTTTATTTATTAAATTAATAATTTCATCTAAATCAATACGGAAATTATTTTCTAATTTTAAAGTATAGAAAAATATCTCTGCATTAATTTTATTCAATTCATTTTCATATTCACTATAAGAAGGAGATAAAATAAGAGCTTTTTTTGGATTTATTAAATTAATTGCATTTGTTAATAATTCAGTTGATCCCAATCCTAAAATAATATTATCAGTAACACATGATGAATATTTGGAGATGGCTTCTTTTAGATTTTTATATAGGGGATCCGGATAAGTCTTTATTAAAGATAAATTTTTTTTTAAAAATTCAAAAGCCTTTGGACTCGGACTTAAAGGGTTAATATTAGATGAAAAATCCATGATTTTATCTATCTCTACATTGTTTTTTCTTGAAATTTCAAATAAGTTAGCTCCATGTATATTTTTCAAAATATCACCTCACATATATTTTATCAATTAGACTTTTAATTTTAAACATAAAAAGAGAGGCTATACAGCCTCTTTTTAGCTTAAAAAAATTAATAATCTTAAACTTCCATGGTTCTTTTTATTTCTTTTTTCATTTTTTCTAAAACTTTTTTTTCAATTCTGGAAACTGTCATTTGGGAAATATTTAATTTTTCAGCTATAACTATTTGAGTTTTTCTATTAAAATACCTGTCAATTAAAATAGTTTTTTCTATTTCATTTAAATTTTTCATTGATTTTATGAGAAAATCTTTCATATCTATTTTATCAAAATATTTTTCATCTTCTCCAATTAAATCCTGCAAGGATATTTTTTTATCATCATCCGAATCATAAACTATATCAAGAGATTGCGGAGAATATACCTTGGATGCTTCCATTGCTTCAATAATTTCTTCAGGAGTTGCATTTAAATAATTGGCTATTTCCTCAACTGTTGGAGCTTTTTGATATTCTTGAGATAATTTATTTTTTGCAAGCATTATTTTTTTAGATAATTCTTGAATTCGTCTTGGAACTCTAATTGTCCAGCCCTTATCTCTAAAATATTTTTTTATTTCACCTATTATTGTAGGTGTTGCAAAAGAAGAAAATTCATAGCCCTTACTTGGATCATATCTATCTACTGCATAAATAAGCCCTATTGAGGCGACTTGATATATATCATCATAATCTATACCTCTTCCTGTGTATTTTTTTGCAAGTATTTCTGCAATATATAAATACTCTTCAATTAAGATAGTTCTTAATTCCTCATCTTTTGACTTATAATATTCTATAAACAGATCTTTTTTTTCTTCTTTTGTAAGCTTCTTATCTAATTTTTTGTAATCATTAATATTCATAAGTTTATAAATTTTTAATTAAGTGAATACTCATACCTTTAAAATAAGTATCATCAACTAAACATTCTATTATTGTCTTTGCAAGTTTTAATTCTTCAAAATTATCTAAAAGATTTGAATCAATATTTGATATTTGAATTTCTATTTTTTCATTAGTGACTTTAAATTCTATTTGAATTTGAGGGGACAAACTTAGAAATAGACATATATTTAAACATTCAGTTACTGCTATTTTCATATCTTCAATTTCTTCTATATTTCTTTCTAAAGTATTTAAAATACCTCCGACTACAAGTCTTACAGAAGAAAAATATATTGCATTATTAGGTATGTTATAGGTTATTAATTCCATATTACCCCCTTATTTTAAATATATCATCTAATTTAGTAATCTTAAATAATTTCATGATTTGTTTATTTAAGTTAATAATTTCTATAGAATTTTCATCTTCCTTGACTGTCTTTAATAGAAATATAAGGGCTCCAAGTCCTGTTGAATCTAAATATTCCAATTTATTACAATCAATTTTTATATTAAGTTTATTATTATTATATGCTTCCAAAGCCTCTTCTTTGAACTTTTTTGTTGAATAAACATCAAGTTCTCCTGAAAGCATTAGTATTAATTTATTATCCTTTACCGTTGATTCAATGTTAAAATTCATAATTCCTCCTAATCGCCTATATATTTAGTTATTGCAACTACTTTTGAATCATTGAGATTCATAAGTTTTACTCCTAAGGTGTTTCTACTCGTAACAGATATATCGTCAATTAGAAGTCTTATAATAATACCTGAATCGGCAATAAGCATTATATCATCAGATTTATTTACTAGACGACCGGCACTTACTGAGCCGGTTTTTGTTGTGATTTTATAAGTGCCTATTCCCTTTCCACCTCTATTTTGTGGTCTATATTCATTTAACTGGGTGAGTTTTCCAAAACCATTTTCTGAAACGATAAGTAAAAAATCCCCTTCTCCAACTATATCTGCAGATACTATTATATCATTTTTTGAAAGATTCATGGATTTTACTCCCATAGTATTTCTTCCCTGATCCCTTATTTCTTTAGTGGAAAATCTAATTGATTTACCATTTTTAGTAACAAGAATTATTTCCTCATCGCCCTTTACTAAATGAACACTAATCAAATGATCATTTTCTCTCAGCTTGATGCCTATTAATCCATTTTGTCTAATATTTTTAAATTCCTTATTTGAAGTTTTCTTAATAAGTCCTTTTTCCGTTACCATAAGTAGATATAGGTCCGGGTCATATTCTTTGATATTTAATACTGAGGTTATCTTTTCGCCTTTGGATAAATTTAATAAATTAACAACCGCTGTTCCCTTTGCATTTCTTCCTGCTTCTGGTACTTCAAAAGCTTTTAGAATATAAACTTTTCCTAAATCTGTAAAAAATAGCAAATTATCATGTGTTGATGTTACAAAAAGATCAGTTACAAAATCATCTTCTTTTTGTGAAAGTGCAGTTATTCCCCTTCCGCCTCTTTTTTGAGGTTTGTAAGTTCCTTCAGGCATTCTTTTAATATATCCCATTCGAGTCAAAGTAATAACAACATCTTCTTCTTTTATAATATCTTCAATATTAATATCGGCTTCACTTATTTTTATTACAGTTCTTCTCAAATCACCATATTTTTCTTTTATTTCTGTAAGTTCAGTTTTAATAAGTTCCATTAAAACATGATTATTTTCAAGAATTTCCTTAAACCTTTTTATGTCTTCTACAAGTTTATCATATTCATCTTGTAATTTTTCTCTTTCTAATCCTGTGAGTCTTTTTAATCTCATATCTAAAATTGCCTGAGATTGGATTTGTGTTAAAGAAAATTCCCTATCAAATTTTTCTATTACTTCCTTATCATCTTTTGATGATCTAATTATTTTTATAACCCTATCTATATTATCAAGGGCGATAAATAAACCCTCAACAATATGAGCTCTGGCTTCTGCCTTATTTAAATCAAATCTTGTTCTTCTTGTAATAACTTCAACTTGATGGTCCACATAATACCTAATTAGTTCTTTTAAATTTAGAATTTTCGGTTTACCATTAACCAGGGCAAGATTTATAATTCCATAAGTGATCTGAAGTTGAGTTTCTTTGTAAAGTCTATTTAAAACGACATTTGCATTTGCATCTTTTTTTAGATCAATTACTATTCTTATTCCTCTTTTATTTGATGAATCTATAATTTTACTTATTCCATCAATTATCTTATCCTTTACAAGATCGTGTATTTTCATTACAAGAGCTGCTTTATTAA
This sequence comes from uncultured Peptoniphilus sp., assembly GCA_902489255.1. GTDB lineage: Bacteria > Bacillota > Clostridia > Tissierellales > Peptoniphilaceae > Peptoniphilus_A. The sequence continues at coordinate 47,923 of CABTZF010000006.1, forward strand.
CTTGATAAGGAAGTTCTGTTATTATAATTTGATCTTTACCTTTATTAGATTCAATGATTTCTGCAACAGCTCTTACGGTTATCTTTCCTCTACCTGTCTTATAGGCATCACTTATACCGCTTCTACCCATAATTAAGGCTCCTGTTGGAAAATCCGGTCCTTTTATCGTTTCTTGTAGCTCATCTATTGAAATATCATCATTATCAATATATTTTACAATTCCATCTATGACTTCATTCATATTGTGAGGCGGCATATTTGTAGCCATACCAACAGCTATACCTGATGATCCGTTTACAAGTAGATTTGGAAATCTTGAAGGTAAAATAGAAGGTTCTTCTTGGTCATTATCAAAATTAGGAACAAATTCAACAGTATCCTTATTTATATCCCTAAGCATTTCCTCAGCAAGTTTAGTCATTTTGACTTCAGTATAACGCATAGCAGCTGCGCCATCACCATCTATATTACCAAAGTTACCTTGACCATCAACAAGAGGATATCTCATGTTAAAATCTTGGGCAAGTCTTACAGTTGCATCATAAATTGATGAATCACCATGAGGATGGTACTTACCCATTACATCCCCAACAAGTCTTGCAGATTTTTTATATGACCCATTAGAAGCTAAGTTAAGTTCACTCATTCCATAAAGAATTCTTCTGTGTACAGGTTTTAATCCGTCACGAACATCAGGTAAGGCTCTTGAAACTATTACAGACATAGAATAATCCAAGTAGGAGGACCTCATTTTTTTACTTATGTCTACATCAAATATTCCGTTTTCAAACTCTTTTTTATCTGTCATGTTTCCTCCTATGCATCTATATAATCTGCATATTGTGCATTTTCACTAATAAATTCACGTCTAGGTTCAACTTCTTGACCCATAAGCATTTCAAATGTATCATCTGTTTCATCAAAATCTTCAATATTTACCCTTAAAAGTAATCTGTTGTCAGGATTCATTGTTGTTTCCCAAAGCTGGTCATAGTTCATTTCACCAAGACCCTTATATCTTTTTATATTAATATTTTTATCATTTTCATGATCTTTTAGGGCAAGATTTAATTCTTCTTCATTATGACAATATCTTAAAATTTTAGAATTTTTTTCAAGACCATAAAGAGGAGCTTGTGCCACATAAACATGACCTCTTTCTATCAATGGTCTCATATATCTAAAGAAAAATGTTAGAAGTAGGGTCATGATATGAGCTCCATCGACATCGGCATCTGTCATGATTATAATTTTATTATATCTTAATTTACTAATATCAAATTCACCTGAATATCCTGTACCAAAAGCAGTAATCATAGCCTTTATTTCTGATGAATTTAGCATTTTAGCTTCTGTAGCTTTTTCAACATTCATAATTTTTCCACGAAGGGGTAAAACAGCTTGAAATTCAGGATCACGACCATCTTTTGCGCTACCTCCGGCTGAATTACCTTCGACTAAGAATATTTCACTTTTTTCGCTTCCAACATCACTACAGTCAAAAAGTTTTCCGGGTAAAGTCATATCTAAATTATTTTTTGCCCTTGAAATTTCTCTTGCACGTCTGGCTGCATCTCTAGCACGTCTGGCTGCAACAGCTTTTTCTAAAATTACTTTAGATATTTTTGGATTTTCTTCTAAAAACATAGAAAGTTTTTCAGATACTACAGAATCTACAACACCCTTTGTTTCAGAGTTACCAAGTTTAGCCTTAGTTTGTCCCTCAAATTGAGGATTAGGGAGTTTAACACTTAAGACTGCTGTCATTCCTTCCCTTATATCATCACCAGATAAATTTTCTTCTTTTTCTTTTATAAAATTATATTTTCTTCCATAATCATTTACAGTTTTTGTAATCGCTGATCTAAATCCAGATAAGTGACTACCACCTTCTTCTGTATTTATATTATTGGCAAAAGTCAAAACTTCTTCTGAATATGATTTTGTATATTGAATTGCTACTTCTATAGAAGTATTTTCTCTTATTTCGTCAATATATATAATTTCATCATGAATGGGTTCATATTTCTTTTTGCTATTTATATATTCAACAAAAGATTTTATTCCTCCTTCATAATAATATATTTCATTTTTATTTATTCTTTCATCAGTAAAATCAATTTTTATTCCCTTATTTAGAAATGCCATCTCTCTAAATCTTTTTGAAAGAATATCAAAAGAAAACTCTACAGTATCAAATATCTCAGGATCCGGTGTAAATTCAATTTTAGTTCCGGTTTGATTTTTATCCACTTTACCAATTTCTTCTAAGCTTGACATAGCCTTGCCTCTTTGAAATTCTTGTGAATAAATTTTTCCGTTTCTTTTTATTGTTGCTTTTAAATGAGTTGATAAAGCATTTACAACTGAAACACCAACTCCGTGAAGTCCTCCTGATACCTTATATGCTTTGTTATCAAACTTACCACCAGCATGAAGTATTGTAAGTACTGTTTCTACCGTTGATTTTCCTGTTTGTGGATGTGTTTCTACCGGTATACCGCTACCATTATCTTCCACATAACAAGAGCCATTTTTAGTAATAACAATTTTTATATGGTCACAGATGCCTGCAAGGGCTTCATCTATAGAGTTATCAACAACTTCATACACTAGATGATGTAGACCTTTTTCTCCGGTAGAGCCTATATACATCCCCGGTCTTTTTCTTACAGGTTCAAGTCCTTTTAAAACTTGGATATCACCTGCATCATAATGCCTTTTATTTTCTGTCATTTTTTCTCCTATTCTCTATTTATATCTTCTATGTTAAAAAAATTAATGTCTACATTATTAAAATAATTTTTAAAATCATTTGTTGTTATAAATGTCTGTATATTCTTTATTGAATTTAATAAATACTCTGATCTTTTTTCATCTAACTCTGAAAATACATCATCTAATAATAGTATCGGTTTATTATTAAATGTTTTAGTTATTAAGTCACATTCAGCCAACTTTAAAGATAAAATTACGCTTCTCTGTTCACCTTGTGATGCATACACCTTGGCTGACTTTTGATTTATTTTAAAATCAATATCATCTCTGTGAGGACCTATGCCTGTATTTTTTCTTTGAAAATCTTCTTCTAAATTTAGTTTTAAAAATTTATAAAAATTTCTTTTAATTTCCTCTTCATCAGATGATAAAGGAATTGTACTCAAATAAGTTGTTTTTAATAAGTCATTTTTTGAAAGATTTTCATAATGTATATTTGCTAAAATATTTAAACTTTTTATAGCTTTAAGCCTCATAATAATAATTTTAGAACCAATCTTTGAAAGTTCTCTGTCATAAATTTCAAATAATGATTTATTTGTTGATATTTTAAATAATTTATTCCTTTCAAAAAGAATTTTTTTGTATTTGGTCATATAAAAGTCATAATAAGGATTGATATTACTCAAACTATCATCAATAAATCTTCTTCTTTCATTAGGTGAATTTTTAATTATATTTAAATCCGTAGGTGAGAAAAATACTATATATCTTCCTTGTCTAAAATATTTAGAGCTTATTTTTTTATCATTTAAAAAAAATCTTTTAAGGGAATTTTTTTCTATTTCCACCCTATACTCATCAAAATAATTATCATTTTCATATATTCCAAGAACTGAGGCTGAATCTTTCTCGAAATTTATCATTTCAATATCTCTTGCGTTTTTAAAGCTAAAGGCTTTACAATTCAAATAAATGGCCTCTAATAAATTACTTTTACCACTTGCATTTTTTCCATATATAATGTTTATTTTTGAATATGGATTTAATTCTAAGCTTTTATAATTTCTAAAATTATATAACCTTATAAAACTCAGGTTCATTTTTCACCAATCAAATACTCTTTTCCATTAAATTCAATAGTATCACCAATATAAATTTTTTTGCCGCGTCTAGTTTCAATTTCACCATTAACTTTAACCAATCCTTCACTGATTAGTGTTTTTGAAATTCCGCCACTTTCTGCAATTCCTACAAATTTTAACAATGAATCTAATTTTATAAAATCATCTTTTATTAATACCTTTTCTTTCATGTTATTGAGCCAACCTAACCGGTAATACTAAATATATATAGTTATCATTATTTTCTTCTTTAATTACACATGGATTTACAAAATCTGTAAAATGTAAAATAACATTCTCTGTTTCCATAATTTTTATTCCTTCTAATAAATATTTAGAATTAAAAGCTATTCTCAAACTACTAGCTATTGGTGAACACTCTATTATTTCATGAACATTTCCTATTTCTGTGTTTGAATCTATTGATATAGTTTTATCATTTAATTTTATTTCAACTAAATTAGCCTTATCTTCCCTAGCAAGCAGCGATGCCCTTTCAACAGAAAGTTGTAAATCATTTTTTTTAACAGTTGTTTCTATTTTATAGGAATCTTTTAATAGATTTTCATAATCAAAGAAATTACCTGCAATTAAGGTTGAATAAAAGGTTGTACTTTCAAATTCAAAAACTATAAAATTATCCTCTAAATATATAACAATATCATTGTCACCAGCTTCTATTATTTTTTCAAGTTCAATAAATGATCTGGCAGGAATTGTTGCCTGTGAGTTAAAAGAGGTATCTTTCTTTATTTTCATTATTGCCATTCTAAATCCATCCAATGCAACAAAGTTGATACAATCTCCCCTAAAATCCATATTAACTCCTGTAAAAATCATTCTTGTTTCATCTAGTGAAACAGCAAAGGAAGTTTTTCTTATAGCAGCTTTTAATTCTTCACTAGAAAGTGTGAAGTATTTATCTTTCTTTATCGTCGGTAACGAAGGATATCCTTCAGCTTTTTGAACTGAAATGTTAAATTCTGAATTTCCGCATTTTAAGTTCATAGTGTTGTTATCCACACTTATTTTTATAGTATCGTTGGTTAATTTTCTAATTATATTTCCAAATAGTCTACCATTAACAATTACTGAACCTTCTTCTTCAACTATAGCACTTGTTTTTGTAATAATTGAAATTTCTGTATCTGTTGCAGTAAGGCTTATTTTATTATTAGAGGCTTTAATTAAGATACCTTCTAATATTTGCATAGTTGTTCTTGTAGAGATAGCTCTTTGAACTATAAAAATATGTTTTGCAAGTTCTTTTCTATTTATTTGAATTTTCATTTTTCCTCCTTAAATATATTATATTAATTAGTAATAGTAGTAGGGATTGTTAATATGTGGATAAGTATATCTAAGTATCTAATATAAAAAAATTCAATTTTAATAAGATGTTTATAAGTATAAAGCTTATCAAAAATTATTTACTACATTTTAATTTTCTTTATAATATCATTAATTTTAATTTTCAAAACAGGATCTTCATCCATATCCTTCTCTATTTTATCATAAGCATGAATAACTGTTGAGTGGTCACGCCCACCAAATTCTTCACCAATTTTAGGTAGAGAAAGATCAGTACATTGCCTTGTAATATACATAGCTATTTGCCGAGGATAAGCAATTTGTCGAGTTCTTTTTTTAGAATCTAAATCTTTAGTTGTTATATTATATTCTTTAGAAATTATTTCTTTTATAAGTTTAGTATTTATTATTTTTTTCTTTTTAGATTCAAATATATCTGATAAAACAATAGCTGCCATTTCAACTGTAATTTCTCCATTTGTTAATTTTGAATAGGCAACAACTCTGGATAAGGCTCCTTCTAATTCTCTAATATTACTCTTAACATTTTCAGCTATATAGTTTATAACATCATCATTTACTTCAAAGCCCTCAACATTAGCTTTAGATCTTAATATGGCAATTCTGGTTTCAAGATCGGGCGGAGAAATGTCTACAACAAGACCCCAGGCAAATCTTGAAATTAACCTTTCTTCCAAGGATTTGATTTCCTTAGGAGGCTTATCTGAAGTAAGGACAATTTGTTTGTTTGCTTCATGTAACTCATTAAAGGTGTGGAAAAATTCTTCTTGAGTTCTATCTTTATCAGCTATAAATTGGATATCATCAATTAAAAGTAAATCAACTTTTCGGTATTTATTTCTGAACTCTTCATTTTTATTTGTTTGAATTGAATTAATCAATTCATTTGTAAACTGTTCACTTGTTACATATAAAATCTTTTTTTTAGGATTCTGGTTTATAATGAAATTTCCTATTGCATGCATTAAATGAGTTTTTCCAAGGCCCACACCACCATAAATAAATAGAGGATTTGAATATGCACTTCTCGGGTCATCATAATTTTCAGCAACAGCTAAGGATGCCGCGTGGGCAAATTCATTGCTTTTACCGACCACAAAGCTTTCAAAACTATATTTTGGATTTAGTCTTGTATTACTAAAATTACTTTTATTCTTGCTTTTGTTCTTTGTAGTTAGACTTTCAACCTCATCTTCAGATATAATATTGATTTCAAAATCAGTTCCGGTAACTTCAAAAAGACATTTTTTTACTAAATCATAATGCCTTTTATTATTTACCAAATAATCTCTTATAAATGAAGACGGTACAGTAATTGTAATACTCTTATCCTCATAATCTACATGTTTTGGTATCATTCTTGAAAACCAGGTGTTATATGTAACAGGTGACATGGATTTTTTTTCTATTTCTTTTAAAAATAAGTCCCATAAGTAAGAAAAATTTGTATCCATATTTCCTCCTATTAACATTTTAATAATTGTGAATAAAAAACAGTAGATAGATTTATCCACAATTTTTTATAAATTGTGAAAACTTTAATTAGATGTTTAGAAATTTAAATATAATAATTAAAAATTTATTGATAAATACAAAAAAAATAAAGACTATTTGAAATTTATCAACAATAAATTAACAGGATGTTAATAAAATTATTTATAAACAAATAAAAAAATTTCCACAAAGTTTATTAATTATCCACATATATTTTAACAAATTGCCTTACACTTATCAACAGGATTACCTTGAAAATTATTTATAAAAATAGATTATTTCTTGACAAATAGCTGATTGATAAATATAATTTTATGGATAAGAGAGGTGAAATTATGAAGAGAACTTTTCAACCAAAAAATAAACAAAGAAAAAGAGAACATGGTTTTCGTGCAAGAATGAGAACAAGAGCAGGTAGAAATGTTATCAAGGCAAGGAGAAGAAAGGGAAGAAAGAGACTTTCAGCTTAATATTTAATGGATAGGTATTGTTTTATAAGAAAAGATAGTGAATATCAAAAAATCTATAGGGCTAAAAAAATTTCTTCATCTAAATTATTGACCTTATTTACAAGAAAAAATAATTTAAAAATAGTAAGAGCTGGTTTTACAACAACAAAAAAAATTGGTAACGCCTGTAAGAGAAATTTTGTAAGAAGAAGACTAAAATCCATTTATAGAGAAAATCACTATAAAATGATTAAAAATTATGATTATGTTTTTGTAGCAAAAAAAGATACAGTTGATTGTGATTTTAAAGATTTGGAAAGAGACTTTATTGATGTTTTAAAAAGACAGGGAAAGGTGAAGTTTTGAGAAAAATTTGTATGATATTAATTAGATTTTACCAAAGGTTTATTTCTAAATATTTACTGCCGGGTAGTCACTGCAGATTTATACCTACATGTTCACAATATAGTTATGAAGCCTATGAAAAGTATGGATTTTTAAAAGGAACATACCTTACTATTAGAAGATTAAGCAAATGTCATCCTTTTCATAAGGGAGGTTACGATCCTCTTATCTAAAAATTTGGAGGTATAGATGACAAAACCGATTAGTGTTATTTTAGGTATATTTATCTATTATGTTTATAATATTTTAACTAAAATTATACCTAATGAACCTACAAATATTTCTTATTATGCAATTTCAATTATAGTAACTACTTTAATATTAAAGATTATTGTTCTTCCACTAACAATTTCACAAATGAAAAATCAGAAGAAGATGGCAAAGTTACAACCTGAAATAGCAAAATTACAAAAGAAATATAAAAATGATCCACAGACTCTTGCTATTAAACAAAGGCAATTCTATAAAGATGCAAATTATAATGTTTTAAGTGGATGCTTGCCTATGATTGTTCAATTATTAATATTAATTGGATTTTATCGTTGTTTTTATAAGCCACAGGTATTTATTTTTAAAGAAGCAGGTTTTTATGAAACTATGAATAAAAACTTTTATTATATACAAAATTTAGGGTTACCGGATAAGACAATGATATTACCAATATTAGCAGCTATTACAACATTTATAACAAGCTATTTGGCAACAAAATCTCCTGCAGCAGGATCAGGTCAAGATCAAGCAAAATCTATGATGAATTCAATGATGATTGTAATGCCGATTATGATATTTTTTATGGGTAGAACTTTACAAGCAGAGCTAATCATTTATTGGACAGTTTCAAATATATTTGCTATTGTTCAACAACTTATTGTAAACAAAGTTGTAAAAAATTCAGTGGAGGAGTCTAATGAATTACGTAATTAAAACGGGAAGAAGTGTAGAAGAAGCCGTAAGTGAGGCTCTAAAAGAATTAAATATTTCAAAAGATGAAGCTAATATTGAGATTTTAGAAGAAGGAAATAAAGGATTTTTAGGTATTATTGGAACCAAAGATGCAACCGTTAAAGTCACTAAAATTGAAGAATCTACAAGTGAAATTATAAAAGAAATATTTAATAAAGATTTAGAACAAGAGAAGAGCCAAATTCAGGAAGAACCTGAAAACAAAATTGAAAATAATTTTTATTCAGTTGAAGAATCGACATCAAATGAAGCTATTAACATAGAAGAAGAAAATGAAAATATTATAAGAATTGCCAAAGAATTTATGAATAAAATTATTGATGTTCTTGGATTGGAAGGAGAGCTTTCAATTGATATAGAAGATAATATTTTAACTATAAATATAAATGGTGATGAAAATAAACTTGGAATCATTATAGGGAAAAGAGGTATCACTCTTGATTCTATCCAATATATATTAAATTTAATTGTAAACAGAAATAGTTCAAGGTATATTAAGGTTAGTCTAGATTCCAGTGGATACAGGGAAAAAAGAAAACAAACTTTAGAAGATCTTGCAAATAAGATGGCTATAAAGGTATTAAGAAATAATAGGGCTATAAGGTTAGAACCTATGAATGCCTATGAAAGAAAAATAATTCATGAGGCGCTTCAGAATTATGAAGGAGTTATTACCCATTCAGAAGGCAAAGATCCTTACAGAAAGGTTGTTATTCAAAAAGAAAGAAAGTATTAGTTAAAGGGACCTTAAAAGTCCCTTTTTATTATGAGGGATAAGGGTTAAAAACCCATCGGAGCTAATGTTTGAAAAAGAAATAGCGGTATTATTTTAAAGGAGTAATATGGATACTTATGACACAATAGCTGCCATATCAACCGCAATCGGAGAAGCGGGGATTGGCATTGTAAGAATGAGTGGAGAAAATTCTATAGAAATTGCAGATAAAATTTTTAAGGCTAAAAACAATAAAAATTTAAAAGATTGTAAAAACAGAAAATTTTATTATGGGCATATTTATGACAATGAAAAAGCAATTGATGAAGTTTTAGCGGTAAAAATGTTAGGCCCTCATTCATATAGCGGTGAGGATATTGTTGAAATCCATTGTCATGGCGGCATTGTCGCTGTAAGAAGAATTTTAAATCTACTTTTAAATAAGGGAGCAAGATTAGCTCAAAGAGGAGAATTTACTAAAAGAGGTTTTTTAAACGGTCGAATAGATTTATCTCAAGCAGAAGCTGTTATTGACATTATTAAAGCAAAAACTGAAGATTCTTTTGATATGGGTCTTAGCCAATTAAGAGGCAGCTTATCTAAGGAAATTAAAAAAATTGAAAAAGATCTTGTGGGTATGCAAGCTTTAATAGTTGCAAATATTGATTTTCCTGAAGATGAAGTTGAAGATGCAACTTATAATGAGCTCTTAAAAAGGTGTAATGGAATTATTGCTAATATCAAAGATTTACTTAAAAATTCAAAAAGAGCTAGACTATTAAGAAATGGTATAAATACATTAATTCTAGGGAAACCTAATGTGGGCAAAAGTTCTCTTTTAAACGCCATGCTTAAATTTGAAAGAGCTATTGTTACTGATATTCCCGGAACCACAAGAGATATTATTGAAGATTTTATTAATCTGGATGGGTTATTGTTGAAGATCACAGATACTGCCGGAATTAGAAATACGGATGATGAAGTTGAAAAAATAGGGGTTCAGATTGCCAGAGATAAAATCAAATATGCTGATCTTATTATAGCAATTTTTGATATGTCCAGACCCTTTGATGATAATGATATGGAAATTCTTGAGTTAATTAAAGGAAAGAAAGTTCTAATTATTATGAATAAAGATGACTGTCCGGCAAAAGCAACAGAAGATGAAATTAAAAAACTGCTTGGAGAAAATGATTTTTTAAAATTATCAGTTATTGACCCTACACAAATAAAATTGGTTGAAGATGCAATTAAAAATATGTTTTTTAATGGAGAAATAATTCAACAAGATCAAATTTATATAAGCAATGCAAGGCATATAGATGCATTAAATAAGACCTTGGCCACAATGATTGAAACAAAAAAAGATATAGAAAATGAAGTTTTTTTGGATTTAATAGAAGTTAATTTGGAAGATGCTCTGGAAAAAATATCCGGGATTACAGGTGAAATTACAACAGAAGATGTTTTGGACAGAGTATTTAGTGAATTTTGTATTGGGAAGTAAAAATTATGAAGATTAAATATTTTGAAGCTGGCAAGTATGATACTATTGTTATTGGAGGCGGCCATGCGGGAAGCGAGGCTTCTCTTGCTAGTGCAAGAATGGGAAATAAGACCCTGCTTTTATGTATAAATTTAAATTCTATAGCTAATATGGCTTGTAATCCAAATATTGGAGGAACAGGCAAGGGACATCTTGTTAGAGAAATTGATGCATTAGGCGGAGAAATGGCAAAAAATATTGATAAGACATTTATCCAGTCAAGAATGCTAAATACTTCTAAGGGACCGGCGGTTCATTCTTTAAGAGTTCAAGCAGATAAGAGGAAATATCACGAAGTAATGAAGAGAGTTCTTGAAAATGAAGAAAATTTGGACCTAAAAGAAGATGAAGCCGTAAGAATTTTGAAGGAAGACAATATAATTACTGGAGTATTAACAAGGAATGGAGCAATTTATAGGGCACCAACTGTTATCTTATGTACCGGAACATATTTGAGAGGAAGAATTTATATGGGAGAAGTGAATTTTCCTTCTGGCCCGAGTGGATTTGGACCGGCTAACGAACTTTCTAAATCATTGGAAGAAGATTTTGGTATGAAATTAATGAGGTTAAAAACCGGTACGCCTGCAAGAGTTTTAAAATCGTCCATAGACTTCACCAACATGGAAGAACAGTATGGAGACGAAAAAGTAGTTCCGTTTTCTTTTCTAAATTATGGAGAAAACATGGATATAGACCAGGAGCTATGCCACCTAACTTATACAACCGAAAAATGTCATGAAATAATTAGAGAAAATATTGGTCGCTCCGCCCTTAGCTTAGGCGATATAACCGGAAAAGGACCGAGATATTGTCCATCTATAGAAGATAAAGTCACAAGATTTAAGGATAAAGATTCTCATCAGGTTTTTATTGAGCCGGAGGGCTTGACCACTGACGAAATGTATATACAAGGCGTATCTTCCTCTCTGCCAGTAGAAGTTCAAAATTTATTTTATAAAGAAATTTTAGGATTGGAGCATTGTAAGATTTTAAGACCGGCCTATGCTATAGAATATGATGCCATAGATGCAACTTTACTCAAGAGAAATTTAGAACACATGGATTATGAAGGCCTGTTTTTTGCAGGGCAAATTAATGGCTCCAGCGGTTATGAGGAGGCAGCTTCTCAGGGGTTAGTTGCAGGGATTAATGCAGCACTGAAAGTTCAAGGAAAAGCTCCCTTTATTATTGATAGATCTCAAGGTTATATTGGCGTTTTAATAGATGACTTAGTTACAAAAGGCACTAAAGAGCCATATAGAATGATGACTGCAAGAGCTGAATATAGGCTTACTTTAAGACAAGATAATGCTGATTTAAGGCTTACCGAAATTGGTTATAGACTAGGGCTTGTTAATGAACATAGATATAAGAAATACTTATATAGAAAAGAAAATATTGAAAGAGAACTTGCGAGGTTGAAAAGCGTATTAATTAATCCGTCAAATGAAAATAATAATAAAATAAGGATTATGGAGTCAACAGAAATTAAAAATTCCATGAGCCTTGCGGATCTTTTAAGAAGACCGGAAATAAATTATGAAAAATTGGGGATCCTTGATATGGATAGACCGACCCTAAGACAGGATATTATCGATAATGTTGAGATAGAAATAAAATATGAGGGTTATATAAAAAAACAGGAAATACAGATTCGCCAATTTAAAAAACTGGAAAACAGAAAACTTTCTAAAGATTTGGATTATTTAAACATAGAAGGACTCAGGTTAGAAGCCAAAGAAAAGCTATCCAATATAAGGCCCGAGTCATTGGGTCAAGCGAGCAGAATCACAGGAGTTTCACCCGCAGATATAAATGTTTTATTAATATATCTTGAAGGGCTAAGGAGAAAAGATGGTATTAGCTGATTATTTTAAAGAATATGACTTGGATTTAACATATATTGAAGACTTTGAAGCCTTTAGAAAATATCTTCTTGAATATAATAAAATAACTAATATCACCAGAATTGTAGACGAGGATGAATTCAATGTAAAGCACTTTCTTGACTCGCTTTCGCTCTTTAAGACAAACATCATTAAAGATGGGATAAAAATCATTGATGTAGGAACCGGGGGAGGATTTCCTGGATTACCTATTAAATTATATAAGAGAGATTTAGATGTAACCTTACTGGATTCTTTAAAAAAAAGAGTTGTATTTTTAGATTCAGCTATTACAAAGTTACACCTAAATGGAATTAGAGCCATTCATTCAAGAGCAGAAGAATTAGCAGTGGATGAAAAGCACAGAGAACAGTATGATCTTGTTTGCTCCAGAGCTGTAGCAAATTTATCTACATTATCTGAATACTGCCTGCCCTTTGCAAAAATTGGAGGATATTTTGTAGCAATGAAAGGGCCGGAATATAAGGAAGAGTTGAGTTTAGCAACAAAAGCTTTAAAGACCCTTGGAGGTGCAGTTGAAGATGTTAAAGGAATAAGCCTTCCTTTGGATATAAATCATTATTTAATAGTTATAAAAAAAATAAAACAATGTCCAAAAAAATATCCGAGGCAGGGTGGAAAGCCAAAAAGCAAGCCCTTATAAAAGAAAATTTAAATGCTTCACGTGAAGCATTAAGTTATGCTCCACATGGAGCATTTTTTATTGGCTCTATGTCAAATATTGGGGAGGCTCGTTAAACCGAGTCTCTCTTTTCATTTAAAAATCAATACTTAGACGCTAATAAAATAACAAAACTAAAATAACTAAAAAACTACTAAAAATAGACATAGCAAACAAAACCCCTAGGGGTTTTGCGAAATTTTCCCGTTTTCCTAATCACTACTTACAAGCAAACATAATTCTTTTTCTAAACAAATTGAAA
>CABTZF010000007.1 GCA_902489255.1 uncultured Peptoniphilus sp.
ATAAGGAGATCCTTCTTTCCCTATGACTTGTCCATCTCTTGTTATAATCGGCCAGAAGCTACCTACTATATCAAACGCCAGTTCATTAGCAGCTGTAAAGTAAAGGGTATAGACTCTGCGGTTGTAGTAGACATTGTAGACTGTTTCGCCTGTTGAGGATACAGATTTTTGAACGTTTGGGTCTTTTTCAGATGCGTTTTGCTTTTTAGTCAAGTCTTCATTTAAAAAGTAATATCTTTCAAATTCTTTTTTGCTATTTTGAGCCTTCTCCAAGCGTCCGTCATTTAAGTCAGGGAAGGTGATGCCGTGGATATCTAAGTTTGTAAGATCCGGTCTAGAACCGGTGTCAGCATCATCTATTCTTCTTGCGCCGATAAAGTCGTAGCGATCACGCAATGGTAGGGTATTATCTTTGTCGTAATCCGTCTTTTCAGTCCAAAATTGGATGGCATATTCCGCCTTGGGTTTGTCTTTCCAAACTGCTGTAAAAGTCAATTTTTCCCTTGATTTTTCATCCAAGCCTAAAAGTAGAGCAGGCATCTTGAGTTTTACATCTAAATCAAGGGCAGGTGTTCCGTCTGCCTTGTTAATAATTTGATCTTTTTTGTAGGTTTTTCCATCTGCTGTTTGTAAGTCATGAGATGGCTTCCAGCCTAAAAAGTCGGAGCCTGCCTTTGTGGGAATACTCTTGTCATCAATTGTAGGGATGATTTGTTCGTGGTAAATGGTGCGGTCGGGAACCGGTGTGCCACCATCTGTGTCAAAGTTGACATTGTAGTGTGCGCGGTTGTAGCGATATTCCAATATAAAGTTCTCGGCATTTTCCGGCACTTGCATTGTTATAAAAGGTGCTTCCGGAACAAATCCTCTCCTTTCATTTTCATTTAAAGGACTTACTTCCATAGTGGAGCCGGTGTTTCCGTTTTGAGTCGTAATAAGTTGTCCTTCTTCTCCAACACTTCCGTCGGGATTGGTGTACTTTGTAAAATCATGCAAGTCTTGGAAGACGTGTTTGATTGTAATGGCGTTGGCCTTGGATTTGTAACGGAATTCTTGACTGCCATTATTTCCTGCATTCTTCACCTTGTCGTAGGTGATTAAATAATCGTCATCCGGTTTTTCGTAGCCTGTAAGGTCCGGAAGTTTAACTGTTTGATTGACCTTGGCCTTTTCTTCTTCCGTTGCAGCTTCACCTACACTGGCAATATAAGGTTGGTAATCAACTTCATACTTATCCCCTCTTTGCACCTTGTAGTCTGTGCGCAAGGTATAAATCGCCGGTTGCTCCGGATTTTTTATTAAATCCTCTGCCGTTTTGCCAGCTTCTGGTTTTGCAGGTTTAACAGGTGTCAGTTTGTTTACAATCTCTGACTTGTTGTCCGTTAAATTATTATAATTAACCTCAGCAAATACGCTTAGAGGTAATGATGTAAACAGCATCAATGCAGATAACATAAACAAAAAGACTCTTTTTAGTCGTGTTTTCATTCCTTCCATAATTTTTCCTCTCTCCTTATTAAAAATAATATTCCAGTAATACCTATTCCCATATAAAATAATTTGTATAAAATAATAATTATATGTTACCGGAATGTCGATTTTTATTTTTTCTTATGTCTAATAATAAATTTTATAGCTTTTTAGCTATTAATATCCAGTTTAATTAAGCTATATTTATATTATACACTTTAATTAGGAAAATAAAAGAAAAATACGTAAAAATTTAGGTTATTTTCTGCTTTTTTACTATTTGTTTGAATATTTCCTTGCTATTTAAAATATTGTACTTTTATACTACAATATTAGATAATATGTATATAAGATGGAGGTAAGGATGAAACTTTTATATACCATTCTTAATTTAATGACTTTTATAGCCATGGGTTTTTTACTTAAAAAAATAAAATTATTTTCTAAGGAAACAGCACAAGAGCTTAATTCTTTTGTTTTTAAAGTTGCTTTTCCTTTAAATATAATTACTTCTTTTTACAAGGTTAATTTAGCGGAAGTAATACATTTCTCATTCTTTTTATATATTACTTTTACATTCTTTCTATCTTTTTGCCTGGCTCTTGCTATTTCTCACTTACTTCATAAAGATGGGCTTAATCGTGCAGTAACAACTGTTGCCGTTTACAGGGGAAATTTTATTATTATGGGCTTTCCCATATTAGAATCTCTGCTTGGAGATGATTCCCTGATATATGCCGGAATAATACTTGCCATTTCGCAAGTTTTTTATAATATTACAACTGCTTGGGTCTATGAAAAAGCAACTTTAGCCAAGGCCGATTGCAAAAAACTTTTTATTAATATTTTTAAAAATCCAATGCTCTTGGGTGTTTTAATAGGTATTTTAATTAATTTAACAAATTTTAACCTTTATTTTTTGGAAAATCCTTTTAGGACAATAGGAAAAACTGCTACAACTTTTGGACTTATAGTCTTGGGTCATGGACTTTCTTTTGATTTTGATAAAAATAATTTAAAAAATACAATAATTGTTGCTTTTGCAAAACTTCTCATTCTTCCCGCCATTGCTTTTTTTGCATCCAATTTGTTTAATTTAGCTCCTATAGAAAAGTCAACAGCAATTATCTTGTTTGCCTGCCCAACTGCAATAGTATCTTATACTTTTGCCAAAAATTATAAGGCCGATACAAAACTTGCCCAAAATTATGTGATATTCACGACTTTTTTATTTATGTTTACAATCTACCTGGTACTAAAAATTTTTTAATTGGGTTTGACTAATTTTGAAAAAAGTTATATATTATTAGCAGAGTATCTTTTTGAGTGCTAAAGAAAGGTGATAATATGAAAAATAAAGAATTTAAAACTGAGTCCAAAAGACTTATGGACCTCATGATTAATTCAATTTATACAAATAAAGAAATATTTTTAAGAGAAATAATCTCCAATGCTTCTGATGCCATGGATAAAATGTACTATATTGCCTTGACTGATGATAATATTAAATTTAACAAGGAAGATTATTATATAAGAATAAGTCTTGATAAGGATAATAGAACTATTAGGATTTCTGACCACGGTATAGGTATGACTGAAAAAGAGCTTGAAGAAAATTTAGGTACCATAGCAAAGTCAGGTTCTTTGGACTTTAAAAATGAAAATTCAAAAGACAAGGATCCTTCTTATCAAATTATCGGTCAATTCGGTGTCGGCTTTTATTCCGCCTTTATGGTTGCCAAAAAAATTGAAGTTCTGACTAAGTCCTATAAGGAAGATAAGGCTCATTTATGGACAAGCTTTGAAGCGGAAGATTATAGCATTACAGATTCACAAAAGGATGAAAACGGAACTATAATTACCTTAACTTTAAGGGATAATACAGAGGATGAAAATTATGATGAGTTTTTAGAAGAATATAAAATAAGATCACTTGTAAAAAGGTATTCAAACTATATAAGCTACCCCATAAAAATGTCAGTAGAAAAGAAAAGACCTGCCAAAGACTCAACTGAAGAAAATCCTAAATTTGAAAGTTACAGGGAAGATGAAGTTTTAAATTCAATGATTCCCCTGTGGAGAAAAAATAAAAATGAATTAACTGAAGATGATTACACAAATTTCTATAACGAAAGGCACTTGGGCTTTGATAAGCCTCTTTCTTACCTCCACCTAAATATTGAAGGTGCTATTGCTTTTAGGGCGATTTTATTTATACCTTCCCAAAGACCCTTTGACTTTTATAATGTGGACAGAAAAAAAGGTTTGGAACTTTATTCTAACGGTGTAATGATCATGGAAAATTCAGAAGATCTTCTTCCCGACTACTTGTCCTTTGTCAAGGGAGTTGTTGACAGTGAAGATATTTCCTTAAATATTTCCCGTGAAATGCTACAAAATACAAGAGAATTGAGATTAATAAAAAGGTCTGTTGAAAATAAAATATTTGAAGAATTAAAGAGATTATTTAAGGATAAGAGAGAAGATTATATTGAATTCTTTAAAAATTTCGGAGTTATTTTAAAAACAGGAGCCTACGAAAATTTTGGTCAAGAGGCTGATAAACTAAAAGAATTTTTTATCTATAAGTCTACAAAAAGAGATTTCATAAGCCTTGATGAATATGTAAAAGATATGAAACCCGACCAAAATTATATTTACTATGCCACCGGCGAAAGTGTAGACCAAATCAAAGAACTTCCACAAATAAAGGCAATTATGGATAAGGATTATGAAGTTTTATTATTTGATGACCCTATTGACGAATTTGTGGTTAAAGTTTTGAGAAAATATTCAGAAAAGGAATTTAAGTCAATATCAGAAACTGAAGGGTCTTCTGAAGAAAAAGAAAAAAAAGATGATAATTCCACTGATAAAAAAATCCTGGAAAATATGAAGGAAATCTTAAAAAATGAGGTTGTTGATGTAAGGGAAAATAAAAACCTTAGCGGCGATGCGGCTTATTTATCAAGTACGGGAGAAATTTCTATTGATATGGAAAAAACTCTAAGTCATGTTCCGGGTCAAGAAGCTTTTAAAGCCCAAAAAGTTTTGGAAATAAATCCAAACCACGAAGCTTTTAAAAAATTAAAGGACTTTTCCGAAAATGACAAGGATAAGTTCAAACTATACACAGAGCTTCTATATAATTCTGCAAGGCTTATTGCAGGGCTTGAAATTAATGACCCTGTCGAATTTTCCAGAAATATTGCCAAACTTCTTTAAATATTTTAAAAGGACTGCCAATTTGAGCAGTCCTTAATTTTTATCAAAAAATTTCTTATTAAAATAATCTAAACCTGAAAAAAGCAGTCCCAATAACAATATTATGGCTAAAGTTCTTGTAAAATAATCATTTCCTACCCAAAAAAGATAAGCGCTTAAAAATATTTTATTATTTATTTCGTCATTTGATAAAAATAGACCATGGACACAAATAAAAAAATGCTGTATCAGGACCCGGACAAATAACATTTCTTATTTATTTTTACTTCTTCAGTATTATCATCGAAAAAATTCCTGCTCAAAAATTCAGCTATTAAACATATGCCGAGTAAGTCCCCTAAAATCATTAAATAAATCTTTATTAAAATTTAAAAATTATTATTTATAACTTCTATTTATAATAGAAATGTAATTTTTAATTTTATCTAACTTTACTTATTTTTTTAGATTATCTTAAGATGATAGTTGTGTTATTTTTTATTATTTGGATATATATTATATCGTAAGATATATTTTAAAATATAGGGAGGATAAAATGCAAGTAAGTTTTGGCGGAAATAAAGTTAATTTATATGGTAAAGAAGTTAAGGTTGGAGATAAGGCTCCTGAATTTAAGGCTATAAATAATGACCTATCTGTTTTTGACTCTAAAGAAAATCTAGGGAAAATTGTTGTTTATTCTGTTGTACCTTCCATTGATACGGGAGTATGCTCTCTTCAAACCAGAGCTTTCAATGAAGATGCGGCAGAACTTGGCGAAGATGTTAAGATTATTACTGTTTCCTGTGATTTGCCCTTTGCCCAAAAAAGATTTTGTGCCGTTGAAGGAATTGATAATTCAATTACAGTTTCTGACTATAGGTTTCATGATTTCGGCAAAAAATTCGGCTTTTTGATGGAAGACTTGGCCCTGCTTGCCAGAGGAGTTGTTGTAGTTGATAAGGACGGAAAAATAACTTACACTGAATATGTGAGTGAAGTTACAAATGAAGTGAACTTTAAGGCAGCCCTCGATGCTATTAAAGCTCTAAAATAATGGATATAAATATAATCTCTGTAGGAAAAATTAAGGAAAAATATTTTACAGATGGAATTGATGAATATAAAAAAAGGCTCCTTCCTTTTTGCAAGGTAAATTTCATTGAATTGAAAGACGAGCAGACTCCTGCTAAAATTAGCGAAAAAGATATAAAAATCATTTTAGATAAAGAAGGTTCAAGGATTTTAGAAAAAATAAGGGATAAAGATTATGTAATTGTCCTTGACCTTAAGGGAAAAAATATTGATTCTATTTCCTTTGCAAATGAAATTCATAAGCTTATGGCTCATGGTACAAGCTCCATTGTGTTTATAATTGGAGGCAGTTTGGGTCTTAGTGATGAAGT
Organism: uncultured Peptoniphilus sp.; assembly: GCA_902489255.1. Taxonomy (GTDB): domain Bacteria; phylum Bacillota; class Clostridia; order Tissierellales; family Peptoniphilaceae; genus Peptoniphilus_A. The sequence continues at coordinate 6,081 of CABTZF010000007.1, forward strand.
AAAAAAAAGAGGGAACTGTTCCCTTTCTTTTTCTAAATTTACCTTCCCCCATAAACTTATGAAATTAATTTTAATGGAGCAAATATATCGTGCCTTTACTATCATTAATAAAATGCCCTATCATAAGTAGATGTTCATATAAATTCCTTTAAAATCCCCACTAGCTTTTTATAGCCTAAGGGGGATTTTTTCTTACCCTTGGCATTTATCATGTAGTCATTGTCAAAAACTATTTCAACTTCCCAATCATTATCAGACTCATCAAACTTATTCCATGTTTCAAGGGGCAGTCGAATAACCTCGTTGTTTAAATAGTCCCACTTTTCAGAAATTTCCGCAAAACTGCTTACCCCGTCAAAAATATTTTCATCTGCATATGCTGCCTTAAAAAGCACTTGTCCAAATTTTTCTCTATTGAGGTAATATGACAAATTTTCAAGCTTATCAGCTAAAAATATTTCTCTGATTTCTGTATCTGCAAAACAAAATCCATTGTTGCACTTTTCATTTATTTTGTAGTCTTTTAAAAAGTTTTTATATCTTTTTTTTGAACCTTTAGACCCGGTGGGCCTTGGCTTTTTCAATTCTCTCATCCTTTTTAATGTAACATAAAAAAATTATAATTTTTTTAACTTATTACAGATATTTTTGCAAATATTTTTCTATTTCCCCTATAATATTATCAATTTCTTTTTCTTCTATTTTTTTGTTACGAAAAGTTAAAGCTTTATTAAGCAAAATTTTTAAATTTTCATCTTCATTGCCCTCATCAATTATTTTCCTAAGGCGACTGATATAAAACCCTAAATTTTTAAACTTAATAAGAAGCCTTCTTTCCCGACTTAAGTGATTTAAAAGATATGAGAGGGTCCAATTAATGTTGGTTTGTGTTTGAACTGCCTTGTGACTAATAATTAAACCTTCTTTTTTTAAATCCAATAAAAAATTTTTCATAATATTTCTATCAAAATCAGTGAAAAGAATAAATTGAATTTCTTCAATATCACTATTATTAGATTCTTTACTATTATCAAAATCATTTAAACCCAATAAAGTACCGATTTTTTTATCATAATCATCTTTCGATAGACCCAAAGCTTGAATCTTATATTTTTTTGATATTTTTTTTAATAAAAATTCGTCACTCTCTGCTATGCCCATATATATTAATTTTTTTTCCATAAGTCATCCTTTGTTTAAAATATTATATAATTCAATTAAAAATCTTGTTAGAACAATAATAATAGTATATTATAGTAAAAGAAAAAAATAAAGGAAGTGACATATGAAAGAATTTAAAATTATAACAGATTCTTGTGTAGACTTTAATATAGATATTTTAAAAAGCAAAAATTTACAAGTAGTCCCTATAAATACAATTATAGATGATGTTGAATATGGTATAGACCGTGAATATATTGATCAGCAAAAATTTTTTAAGGAAATGGAAGCCGGTAAAGAACCCACAACTGTTGCTGCAAAACCTACGGACCTTGAAAGGATATTTAAAGAAAATTTAGACAAGGAAATTGATTTTATTTATATAAGTTTTTCTTCTGCCCTGTCTTCATCTTTTGCTAATGCCCACACTGTAATTGACTCTTTAAAAAACCGATACAAAGATTTTAAAATGTACCTTATTGATTCCAAGGCGGCAACTGCATCTTTGGACTTGATTGTTGATTATGCCTTGTCGCTTCAGGCAGCCGGCAAAGATATAGACCAGGTTTATGAAGAAGTAAAAAATTCTATAAAAAATTTGCATGTTGAATTTATTATTAAAGACCTATATCATCTTATGCGGGGAGGAAGACTGTCAAAAACTTCAGCTGTTCTCGGAACTGCCTTAAAAATTTCGCCAATTTTAATTTTGGATGATGAGGGCAAGATATCCTTAATAGATAAGGTCAGAGGTAGAAAAAGAGCAATTGACAAGCTTTTAAATAATTTTTCAAAGTCTTTTGATTCTGAAAAATTTTCAAAAGTCATTATATCTCACTCTCTTGCTGAAAAAGACGCAAAACTATTGAAAGAAAAGTTAATAGAAAAATTTAATGTTCAAGTTGATGTTTTTGATTTGGTAATAACTATAGGGGCTCATACCGGTCCAGGAACCCTAATTCTCGGATATTTTAAGAAATAAAAAACACCTTAATTGTGATGTGTACCCTCCTTACCCTTTGTCCGGTAAAGAAGGTACTTATCATTTTAAGGTGTTCTTTTATTTTATTAATCAGTTTCTTCCTCTTTAGGAATAGGTCTTTTAACAATATATTTGTAATAAATCTTTTCAACGGCTATTGATATAGCATTATCTCCTGTTACATTTGCAGCTGTTCCAAAGGAATCTTGTGTCAAATATAAGGATATTAAAATTGTTGCCATTGTTCCCGTTGATTCAACGCCAACATAAGGTAGGAATGGTATGGCGCTCATTACTGCTCCTCCAGGTGCTCCCGGGGCAGCTACCATAGCAACTCCTAAAATACATACAAATCTCATTATAAGTGCAAAGGAAGCATTCATCTTAAACATTGTTAGTAAGGTAAATACACAAGCCGTTAAAGTTATCATTGAACCTGGCATATGAACCGTTGCACATAGGGGTATTACAAATTCTCTTATTTGTCTAGTAACTCCCATATTTTTATTACAATTAACATTTACAGGAATGGTAGCTGCTGATGATTGAGTTCCGACAGCAGTAAGATAAGCCGGTATTGCTTTTTTTAATGAAGCAAAAGGATTCTTTTTTGCATATAAACCTGAAATTACAAATAATAATGTAATATATATTAAATGTAGGACTATAATACATATAAATATTCTTCCAAAAATTCCAAGTATCGCAAATACAGACCCTGAATTTGAAAGTCCGCAGAAATTACCGAAGATAAAGATTGGCAACATAGGAATTACAAAGTTACTTAATACTAAATTTATTATTTCTGAAAATTCATTGATTATGTTGTATAAAGTGTTTCCCTTGCCCTTACTTTTTAAAATTGAAACGCATAAACCAAGCATAAAAGCAAATACTAAGGCATTAGTCACTTCAATTATAGGTCCAAGTGGAATTGTAAAATATGGTTCAAGGGCACTATTTGATGCATCTTGAATTTTTTGTACCAAATCCGGTGTTATAAAACTTGGAAATATATTACTGCTCATTGCATAGGAAAGTGATCCTGCAACTAAGGTTGAAATATATGATAAAACCACTGTAACTAATAATAATTTTCCTGCTCCTTCTGAAAGATCTGCTATACCTTTAGATACAAAGGCAATAATCATCAGGGGAATAATAAAGCTTAAAAAAGCTCCAAACATTGTTGAAAATGTAATAGCAATCCTTGTTACCCAATCAGGCAAAAATTTACCAACTATTACACCCAATAAAATTGCTATAATAATTTTTGGAATTAATCCCAACTTTTTCTTTTTCATACTTTCTCCTTTAAATTTAAAAATTTTGCTCTTATAGCACAACCTGTCTTAGTGCCTGCTAAACCTCCAAGTCCTGTTTCTCTTATGGAAACATTTAGAAGTTTTCCAACTTCACCCATGGCTGTAGCCACTTCATCAAAAGGAACAATTGATTTTATTCCTGCCATGGCCATATCAGCTGAAATTAATGCATTCATTACTCCGGAAGCATTTCTGAAATTACATGGATATTCTACCAAGCCCCCAATAGGATCGCATGCCAGCCCTAAGATATTAATTAAACTAATACTTGCAGCTTCAAGAGCTTTTTCAGGGCTTCCACCAAGCATTTCAACTGCAGCCGCAGCAGCCATTGCTGAAGCTGACCCGCACTCTGCCTGACATCCGCCTTCTGCTCCGGCAAAGGTTGCATATTTTCCAATAATTTGACCAATGCCGATGGAGGTTAAAAGACCCTTAATTAAAATATCATCCTCTAAATTATATTTTTCCTTAAGTGCCATAAGGGTAGCAGGCATAATACCAGAAGAACCGGCTGTCGGTGCTGCGGCAATTGTTCCCATGTTTGCATTTGTTTCTGATGTAGAAAAAGCCATGGCCATTGCACGCATTAAATATTTTCCAACTATTGGTTCCTTATCCTTTTGATATTCAAAGCATTTTTTTGCAAATCCATCTATCATTCCATATTTTGTTTGATAAATTTGGTTCAGGGTATTAGTGCTTGATTTTTTCATAACTCCTAATATTTCCTGAATCTTATTTAGAATTTCTTCCTTATCTAATGAAGAATTTTTAAGTTCTTCGTTAAGTACCAAATCATATATATGACAGTTTTCTTTATCACAAAAATCTATAATTTCTTTAGCTGTATTTAACATCTATACCTCCACATATTTAGCCATTATAAACTTTTTATTTTTTAATAATTTTTCTCCCAGCTCATCAGATAATTTTTCATCAAGTTCCACAGTTAAATTGACAATTTCCAACAAATCATCTTTTATTGTATTTATGGATTCAATGTTGTAATCATTTTCATATAAGATAGAAGATATTTCAGATATTATTCCCTTTTGTTCATGATATCTGAAAAGTAGGGTCGGATGAGTACCGTCAAATTCAACTTCCGTTCCATTAATATTAACAATTACCATGTTTCCTCCGCCAATAGAAGAGCCTATTACATATTCTTCATGGTCTTCATAAATAAATAAAATTTTAACTGTATTGGGATGAAAATTTTCCCCAAGGTCTGTAGGTATGAATTCATAATTTATATTTTGTGATTTTGCCAGTTCAAATGCATCTCTTATTCTGTCATCATAGGTTTTAAATCCCATAATCCCACCTAAAAGTGCCCTATCTGTCCCATGACCCTTATAAGTCATAGCAAAGGATCCATGCAAATAAAAAATTACTTTGCTGTATTTTTTTGGACAAATTTTTGCAGCAACTCTTGCAATTTTACAAGCACCTGCTGTGTGTGACGATGATGGTCCTACCATTATTGGCCCTAAGATTTCAAAGGCTCGATATTCTTTCATGTTCCTTCCTCCTCAAGCTTAATTATTATATCATTTCTATAGACTAAATTCATTATCAGTTCTTAAGTTTGTAAAAATTTGCAAAGTTTCTCATAGCTTTTTTATTTTTATGTTAAGGGTTCTTGTTGTATAATTGATATGTTTAGAGAAAATTTTTCTTAATGTACGTATAAAGAACTTACAGCATTTGTAAGTATAGACTTATCATTTTTAATATAAAAAGAAAGGACCTAAAATGTCTAAAGAATTAGTAAGAAATTTGATTAACTTTATTAAAGATTCCCCGACCAGTTTTCATGCTGTTTGGAATATGAAAAATATTTTAATGAAAGAGGGATTTTCCGAACTCTTAGAGGGAGAAAATTGGAAATTAGAAAAGGGAAAAAATTATTTTGTCAGCAGAAATAACTCATCGTTAATTGCTTTTAAGATAGGTGAAAATATAAGGGATTATTCTTTTAATATTGTTGCTTCCCACACAGATTCTCCAACTTTTAAGCTTAAAGAAAATGCAGAGCTTTCAGTTGATAATAAATATATAAAATTAAACACCGAAGGCTACGGGGGTATGATTCTCTCCTCTTGGTTTGATAAACCCTTATCCTTGGCAGGTAGAGTAATAATTAATAGTCCCTCCGGCATAATTTCTAAATTGATAAAAATTGACAGAGACTTGCTTTTAATTCCTAGCCTTGCCATTCATCTATCAAAGGATATAAAGGACTTTTCTATAAATAAACAAATTGACCTTTTGCCTTTAATTTCTCAGGGAAATAAAGAAGATTCTATTAATCTTATAAATAAAATTATTGCGGATGAACTTAAAGTAAATGTAGCTGATATTCTTTCTAGAGATTTGTTTTTATATAATAGAACAGCTGGAAGTATTTGGGGTGCAAATGAAGAATTTTTTTCCTGCCCTCAATTAGATAACCTAGAATGTGCCTATACGACTTTAATGGGATTTTTAAGGGGTCAAAATCAGAAATCAATAGATGTATATGCGTCTTTTGATAATGAAGAAGTCGGTTCAGGGACCAAACAAGGAGCCATGTCCACTTTTTTATTTGACGTTTTGAATAGAATTAATGGAAATTTATCTTATTCTAAGGAAGATTATTACAAGGCAATTGCATCTTCTTTTATGGTTAGTGCCGACAATGCTCATTCATTGCACCCTAATCATTATGAAGTTACAGACGAAAACAACCACACTTATATGAATGGTGGAATTGTTATAAAATCTCATGCAGGTCAAAAATATACTTCTGATGCTTTAAGTATTTCCGTTTTTAAAAAAATTTGTAATAATATCGCAGTCCCCATTCAATTTTTCTCAAACAGAAGCGACAAACTTGGAGGCTCAACCCTTGGAAACCTTTCTCAAAATCATGTTAGTCTTAACACTGTAGATATTGGTCTTGCACAATTATCAATGCATTCATCTTATGAAACTGCAGGAGTTTTTGATACTTACTATATGGTTAAAGCAATTGAAGAATTTTATAACTTATATTTTAAGACCAAGGATAATTTTACCTTGGATTTTAGCAAATAAATAATTTTACCAATATAAAGCTTTGGTCAATAATGAGATTAGATTGTTCACAAATAAAAACCTACCTGCAAACTTAATATTTGGGAAAATCCTCTTATTTTCAAATTAAAAGTCAAGGATTTTGTAGATATTCGCTTGCAAGTAGGTTAATTTTAACTCTCAATAACTTAAGATTCGTGTTTTTTATTTTTATTAAAGTTTAAAAACCTATTTATCGGAATTTTTTGCAGAATCTTCTTCTAAAATATTATCATTAGAATTTTTATTTTTTTCTTTATCTTTATTATCTTCTGCATTTTTTTTGTCTTTATCTCCTAAAAAAATTTCTTTAACTTTTCCTGCTTTTTCCTTGGTTGTATCCCAAAGTTCCGCATAAGGTATATTCTTAATCTTATCCTTAAAATATGCGGAATCTATTTTTGTATCTTTGACAAAAATAGAAATATGAAGAATTGACATTAATGCAAAAATCCCAACAATTAGAATTATAATTTTTAGAAGTTTTTTTATCATTTGTATCACCTATGTATGTTTTAATTTTTTGTCAATTTGCCTGTAATTTGGCATATATTTTTCAATTTCCTTATAAAAATCCTTGGAATGATTGGGATATTTTAGATGTATCAGTTCATGCAAAACAAGGGCCTCAATTTCTTCAATGGGTCTTGCACAAATCCAAAGATTAATATTTATAAGTCCTCTGTTTTTATAACAAGTCCCCCACCTGGCCTTCATTTTTCTAATTTTATATTGATTGGCTTTCAGATTTGTTAATTTTTCATACTTATTAAATATTTCAGGCAAAATTTCTTCTAATTTTTCTCTATAAAGACATTCAATTTCCTTTTCTTTATAAGATTTATTAAGTTTTTGCCCAAAAAGGCAACCCTTATAGGTGTCTTTCTTCTTATCTTTTTCTATTAATTTTTCAATTTCAGAAAAATTATTTTCATAAATATCCATGATTTCTGCAAAGGAAAAATTTATTGGTGCTGAAATTTTAACAACTCCATTTTCAACAGCAAATTTAAGATTCCTCATATTTTTTCTATTAATTTCTATTTTCATCAGAGTATGGGCGCTAATAATCTTGAAACTTGTTCTCTTATTCTGGTAAACATGCTTCTTCTTTCATAAATTTCTTTTGTTATTTCCTGGCAATCCTTTAAATCATTTTTAAAATCTTCCTTTAATTTTTGATTTAATTCGTAGTCAAACAAAAAAGCATTGACTTCAAAATTAAGTTCAAAGGATCTGATATCAAAATTGGCTGTGCCCACTGAGGAAAGATAATCATCACAAATCATAACCTTAGTGTGCAAAAATCCATTTTTATACATAAAGATATTGACTCCCCAGTCTAAGAGTTCTCCTGCATAAGATAAGGATGCCCAGTGAACAAAAGGATGGTCTTTTTTTTCAGGAATCATTACATTTACATTGACTCCGGAAAGAGCGGCTACTTTCAGGCACTTAAAAAGTCCTTCATCAGGAACAAAATATGGTGTTTGTATATAAATTTCCTTTTTTGCCCTGGTGATTAATTTTTCATAACCGTTTCTTACTGAGTCGGCTTTTGTATCAGGACCCGATGTTACTATGCAAACATCTTTTTCCCCCTTATTTTTAAAGAATTTTGTTGAAAAACCCTCTATATCTTCATTTGATGCAAATTTATAGTCTAAATAAAATCGCCAAGCAAGCCCGTTAACGGCATCTCCTTCTATTCTTAAGTGTGTATCTCTCCAGTTTCCGAATTTTCCCTTGCCAACATACTCATCACCTACATTAAGTCCTCCAACATAACCGATTTTTTTATCTATAATTGCTATCTTCCTGTGGTTCCTATAATTTATATGAGTATTAAGTTTCGGCAATATCCCCGGAAAAAATATTGCAAAATGTATACCTGAGTCTTTAATTTTTTTTCTGTCTTTTTGCTTGAGGTTTCTACCGCCCATGCCATCCACCAAAAGATATACGGCAACCCCTTCCTTGGCTTTGTCAATCATTATATCTAAAAATTTCTGTGATAAATCATCTGATTTAAAAATATAATATTGTATATATATAGTTTCCTTAGCCGCCCTTAAATCTTCAAATAGTGCTTGGAATTTTTCGGATCCATTATTATAAACTTCTACATCATTTCCTGAATATAAAATTTCACCTTCAGCATTGTTAAACATCTTAACTATGTCTTTATAGGCTTTTGTCTGAATATTTGAATCTTCAAATTCTCTATTTTGAATGTTTTCAATAGTGTCCCTATATTCACTTTTAGTTAGTCTGTCGGTTTCTGTTTTTGTTTCAAAAATTTTAGATTTTGAAACATCCTGCCCTATAAATAGGTATAATATTATTCCTAAAATTGGAAGAAAATTTATCGCCATTACCCATAGAAGGGTAGAAGTAGGCTTTTTCCTTTGAAAAAACACTACTGCTGCAGAAAAAATTATATTTGTTAAAAATATTATTGAATAAATTTGGGCAAAGGACTTAATAAAGCCCATATACATACTTATCATAGTATCACTTCTTTTTGTTTTTTGATTTATATCTACTTTGTGAATTTAAAATTTCTTTTCTTATCCTAAATTCATCCGGTGTGATTTCTATAAGCTCATCATCTTCTATAAATTCTAAAGCTTCTTCCAGGGTTAAGTTTTTAACAGGAGATAATTTTAAGGCTTCATCAGATCCTGAAGCTCTAATGTTTGTTTGCTTCTTTTCTTTGGTTACTGAAACTTCAATTTCAACTCCCTTTGGTGATTCTCCAACGACTTGACCTTCATAAACTTCTTCTCCCGGACTTACAAATAATGTCCCTCTTTGTTGGGCATTGTTTAAGCCGTAGGTTGAAGCCACTCCTGTATCAAAAGAAACTATAGACGCATTTACTCTTCTTGGAATAAGGCCCTTAAAGGGAGCATAATCTTCAAATACAGAATTTAATATTCCGTTGCCCTTAGTGTCTGTCATAAATTCAGTCCTATAACCTATAAGTCCTCTAGCGGGAATTAAAAATACTAGTCTTTGGTAACCACCTTGGGGTTCTTGCATGGTAACAAGTTCTCCTTTACGTCTTCCCAATTTATCTATTATTGCTCCAACAAATTCTTGTGAAACATCTATAGTAACTCTTTCAATTGGTTCATATTTTTTTCCGTCAATTGTTTTAAATAAAACTTGTGGTTTGGAAACTTGAAATTCATAGCCTTCTCTTCTCATATTTTCTATTAAAACACTAAGGTGAAGTTCCCCTCTGCCGCTAACTTTAAAAGAATCTGTTGAATCCGTATCTTCTACCCTTAGACTCACATCAGTTTGAAGTTCTCTATAAAGCCTTTGTCTTAATTGTCTTGAGGTTACAAACTTTCCGACTCTGCCTGCAAAAGGCGAATCATTAACAGAAAAATTCATTGCAAGAGTTGGCTCTGAAATTTTAACAAATTCTAAGGGACTTTTGTCCTCTTCTTTTGTAAGGGTATCACCAATATTTATATCTTCAATTCCAGTAATGGCAACTATAGAACCTGAATAAGATGAACTTACCTCATCTCTTTCAAGACCCTCAAATTCATACATTTTTGAAATTTTTACTTTTTCTTCATAACCCGGTCTTGTGGCATTAACTATATAGCAACTATCATTTTCTGATAGCTTTCCACTTTCTATTTTTCCTATCCCTATCCTTCCAACATAATCGTTGTAGTCAATTGTTGAAATGAGAAGTTTAAAAGGTTCATCTTTAGATAAAGCTGGAGCCGGTATATATTTTAATATAGCTTCAAATAGAGGTTTCATTGATGTCATTTCATCATATAAATTCATAGATGCAACACCTTTTTTAGCAGAAGCATAAACAAAAGGAGCATCTAAAACATTTTCGCCTGCACCCAATTCTATGAATAAATCCAAAACTTCATCAACTACTTCTTCTGCTCTAGCTTCCGGTCTGTCTATTTTATTTATACAAACTATTACAGGTAAATTAAGTTCAAAAGATTTTTTTAAAACAAATTTTGTTTGGGGCATTGGTCCTTCAAAAGCATCCACTAGGAGAACTACACCGCTTACCATTTTTAAAACTCGTTCAACTTCTCCTCCAAAATCAGCATGTCCCGGAGTATCTATAATATTTATTTTAACTCCGTTATAATGAACTGCTGTATTTTTTGATAAAATAGTTATACCTCTTTCACGTTCTATGGCATTTGAATCCATAACACGTTCATTAACAATCTGATTTTTTCTAAAAATACCTGATTGTTTTAAAAGTGCATCAACTAATGTGGTCTTTCCATGGTCAACATGGGCAATTATTGCAATATTTCTTATATCTTCTCTATAGTTCATATTTCATCTTCTTTCTTACTTTGTCCTATATATTGTAATATTTACAGAAAAAAAGTGCAAGATTTAGACACTTGCACTTAAATAAATATTTTTTACTTGGAAAATTTTTCAACCAACTTATCAAAATTAGCATCTTCCTGATCGCCTGTTGCCATATTTCTCAAAGAATACAAACCGTTTTTAACTTCATCTTCTCCTAATACTAAAACATAGGGAACTTTTGTCTGGTCTGCATATTTGAATTTTTTGCCAAGTTTAGCTTCTTCTGTATAAATAGATACTTTCACATTTGCTTTTCTAAGTTTTGCTACAAGTTTTATGCCTTCGTGGATAAAACCGTCCATAGGCAGAATTAATAGATCTATTAAAGACTTGTCTTCACAAGAAATTATCTTTGCTTGATTTAATTGATAAAAAAGTCTTGAAAGACCAATAGAAATTCCAACTCCCGGGAGGGTTTTTTCGGTGTAATATGAAGCTAAATTATCATAACGACCTCCACTACATACAGAACCGATATTTGGATAATCATCTAAAGTTGTTTCATATACGGTTCCTGTATAATAATCCAATCCTCTGGCTATTTTTAAGTCTATCTTATAATTTTTTTCATCTATATCATAATCTTTAATGCAAGCAATAAGTTCCTCTATTTCTTCCAACCCTTTTTTAAAAATTTCATCTTCAATCTTTAAATCTTTTAAAGCTTTTATAATATCGTCATTGCTGCCTTTTATAGCTATAAACTCAAGTATCTTTTTACCTTTTTCTGTAGAAATTCCTGACTCTTCAAGTTCTTTAAGTACATCTTTTTCGCCAATTTTATCAATTTTATCAACAGCTCTTAGGGCTTGTGTAGAATCGCTTATTCCTAGAGAAGAAAAAAATCCCTTCAAAATTCTTCTATTATTAAGATGAATTGTAAAATCTGAAAATCCAAGGTCTTTAAATGTATGATAAATTACAACAGGAAACTCAGCATCATTTGTGATAGAAAGTTCTCCATTTCCTATAGTATCAATATCGCATTGGTAAAATTCTCTAAACCTTCCCTTTTGAGCTTTTTCTCCACGATAAACTTTTCCTATCGCATATCTTTTAAAGGGAAAAGCCAAATCTTGAAAATGTTCAACCGTATACCTTGCCAGGGGCACTGTCAAATCAAACCTCAAAGACATATCAGTATCTCCCTTGGTAAATCTATAAATTTGCTTTTCTGTTTCTCCCCCGCCCTTAGCCAAAAGAACTTCTGATTTTTCAATTACAGGAGTATCTATAGGTAAAAAACCTGCTCTTTCAAAGTTTTTTCTAATAATATCACGCATTTCATTAAATAAAATTTGTTCCTTGGGTAAAAGTTCCATAAAACCAGGAAGAGTTGAAGGTTTTACAATACTCAAAAAAATCATCTCCTTATAAATTTGTAACGTATTAATAATAAATTTATTCTACCATAAATTTATAAATGATTAAAGCCTTTATTAAAAGCTAAAAAATTTAATATTTTTATCAAATAATAATAAATTTTTATTGATATTCGATAAATTTAGGCTTATAATAATTTATGAGGTGATGATATGAAAAATTATAGACCCCTTATAATTAAAATAGCTCTAATAATTTGTATATTAGCTATAATTTTACTTTCTTATGTATTATATGAATTTTCCTTCCAAGTAGCTGAAGAATATCCTGAACTTTCATATATGAGATTGCCCATGTTTATTTTATGTATGGGTGTTAGTTTATTTACAATAATTGCAATAATTTTTGCATTTCTTGCCCTATTAAACTATGAAAAAAATCAAATATTTACCATAAAACTATATAAAAATTTAAAAAATATAAGTAAAAGCCTATATATTGCAATAATTTTTGAAATTCTAATTCATATTTATAGTCAAATTAACGTTCCCTATCCAATTACAAATTTTTTTGTAAAAATGGTTATACTTTTTTACTTTATTTTATCTCAAATATTTCTTTTAATAGCTGATATAATTTACAAGGGAGAAAAAATTAAAAAGGATTGGGATTTAACAATATGATAAAAGTGGAACTTGATTTAATGCTTGTAAAAAAGAATATGACCTTAACTGAACTTTCAGAAAAAGTAGGAATAACTATTGCCAATTTATCTATTTTAAAAACCGGAAAAGCAAAAGCCATAAGGTTTTCCACCTTATCTGAAATATGTAAAGCCCTTGATTGTCAGGTAAGTGATATTTTAAAATATGTAGATAATTAAAAACCTGCAGATTTTGAACCTGCAGGTTTTTCGATCTTATTCTATTTCAATTTTTCTAGAAGTATCCACTTTCGCTTTCTTTGGAACTGTGATTTCCAAAACTCCTCCTTCAAGTTTAGCCTTTAAACCGTCTTCATCAATATCTTTAAAGAACATGGTCCTTGACATTTCTTGGGTCTTTCTTTCCTTGTGTATATAATTTTTCTTTTCTTCCTTTGTTTCTTCTGACTTCTTGGCAGAAATTGTTAATCTGCCATCATTAAGGGCAATATTTATTTCATCTTTTTTAAAGCCCGGAAGTTCCGCTTCAATTTTGTAAGAGCCTTCTTCTTCAGAAATATCTACTTTAAAAGAAGCAGATCTAAGAGCCTTTTCATTTGAATAATTGTCATTAAAAAATGAATCAATCATATCATAAAAATCATTAAATCTTGTGTCCAATAAATTTCCGCTTACAGGTTTAATACTCATATCCATCTTCCTTTCATTCATTTTAAAGTTTTTTATTTTTTTAATAAATTTAATTTTCAATAAGAAAATAAACTTATTCATTAGCACTCTCCTATCGTGTCTGCTAATGTAAGTATATTATAAAATAAAGGTCAGAGAATGTCAATAGTTTTATTAAAAATTTTTGACTTTTTTTGACCTTTATTAAAAATAAATTCTTAAGCTATAAAATTATTATAAAATAATATGCTAATCCGCACAGACAGCTGATAAAATAAAAAACCGCCTGACTAAAATAATCATAGGAGAAAATACTCAGCTTTAAATTTAGACACATTTATAAAATCAAATTGTTTATACATTTCTTTTTTATAATTTTAAAAGAGCTAAATTATAAATTAAAGATTTCCCTATACGGTTACATTAGATGGCGGTTTGTCTGCACTCTAAAAAATATTAGGTCTATTAGTTCTTATTATTCTTATTATTTTCACTCATTTCTACATTTGAGCTGTTTTTTGTTTCTTCAGATCCCTGTCCTTCTTCAGGATTTTCTTGTCTAGTCAAAAATTCTTTTAATACGCCTCTTGCATATTGCTTGTCGACCTTATAATATTCAATCTTATTTAAATTTACTCTCTCACCCTTTAATGTTTTCATTTCTATGTCTTCTTTATTTAAACCTATTCCATAATAGGCAATATAAGAGAGTTGACCGTAAGATAAATCGGTTTTAATAAATCTGTTAGCTATATTTATAAACTTAGGTAATTTTAAAATCACGCCCGGATTCTTTACCTTTTCAAATACTTTCATAATAAAATCTTGTTGAGCATGAATTCTTCCAATATCTTGATCTATATAATACTTTCTAATTCTAAGATATTTAACCGCATCTTCTCCGTTAAGATTATGAAGGCCTTCATGAAAATTAATTTCCAAGGGAGGAATTGTAGAAGGATCGGAATAAGAATATTCAGGTGTATAAATTTCCACTCCCCCAATTGAATCAATAAGTTCTTTAACTGCATCATATTCCACCAGTAAATAATGGTCAATTTTACAATCCATAAAATCTTCAATCGAAGAAATTTGTAACTGTAATCCTCCTCTAGAGTATCCGGCATTAATCTTGTAATTATCATAACCCTTTAATTTATAATAAGTATCTCTCGGTATAGAAATTAATTGGGCTTTATTTCTCTTAGGGTCTATAGTAAGTAGCATAATAGTATCTGCTCTTTTAGAATTTTCATCAACTTCATAAGTTACTTTACTTGAATCTAATCCTATGAGTAAAATATTTACAGGATTTTTTTCAGAATCAAATATATTTATTTTAGTAGGTTCTTTAATCTCATCTTCTTTTTTTTGAACATTGTTTGTAATTTTTTCCCCTCTGGGAACTGTAAAAAATGCAAGTACCAATCCACTTAATAAAATTAAAATTACTAAGCTTACAAATATTAAATAAAATTTCTTCACAAGTTCACCTCTTAATTAGTCTATATAAAAGGGCTTGCTTTTTCAATAGTTTTTTGTATTTTTAAGAAAATCTTATAGTTTTCAAGTTTAATAGGTGACTTTTTAATTATTGGGTATAAAATTTATATGAAAGTTTTTTTAGATTCAGATGCAGCATCTATTAGAGATTTGGCTGCTAAAATTTGTAAACAGGAAAATATTGAAATTATTCTTGTAAAAAATTATAGCCAAAACTTTACAACAGAATACGGCAAAGTTGTTAATGTGGATATTGAAAGTGATGCAGCCGATTTATATATAGTAAATCACTTATCTAAGAAAGACCTGGTGCTTACTAATGACAAGGGCCTTTCATCTCTAGCCTTGGCAAGAAATGCTTATGTTATGGACTTTAGCGGTAACTCAATTAATAATGAAAATATTGATTTTTACCTTACAAGCAGATACATAAATAGAGAATTGAGAAAGAACGGAATTTACACTCATTTTAAAAAAAGAAAAAAATCGGCAAATATAAATTTTGAATATTCTTTTAGAAAATTTTTAAGGAGGCATAAAAATATGATAACATTATTTATTTCTCATCTTTGTCCGGATTGTCCGCCAGCTCTTAAGTTTGTAAAGAATGAAAAACTAAATGTTAGGATTATTGATATAACTTCATCAATGAAAGCTTTGAAATATTTTTTAAAGTTCAGGGATAATAATCCTTATTTTGAAGCTATAAAAAAAGATGGAAAAGTTGGAATCCCGTTATTTATGGAAGGTGAAGGAGAAAAATTTTATAGTTTGGAGGAATTTAAAAATTTATAATGGATTTTTTAGAATTAGCAAATAACAGACAGTCTACAAGAAAATTTGACCCTGCAAGGCCGGTGGATAAAGAACTTTTGCAAAAGTGTTTAGATGCAATGATTTTGTCTCCGTCAGCTTGCAATTCCCAACCATATTTTTATTATGTATTAAAGGGTAGAAAGGCAAAAAAAGCAGCACAATATGCAGGTAAGATTAATGCTTTTGCCAAAGATGCTCCTGTTATCGTCGTAGTCACTGAAGAAAATTATAATTTAACGGCAAAAATAGGTTCAATGATAAAAGAGCAGGATTATAAGTCAATAGATATAGGCATTTCAGCTGCGTATTTTACACTTGAAGCCACAAGTCTTGGCCTTAGTACCTGTATAATGGGTTGGTTTGATGAAAAAGAATTACAAAAACTTTTAAAATTTAAGGGAAAAATCAGACTCCTAATAGCTTTGGGTTATGCCAAAAATGATGAACTGAGAGAAAAAAAGAGAAAATCCAAGTCATCAATTTATAGTATTTTAGAAGATGAACAATAAAATGCATATCTAAATTAGCAGGGAAAATACTATAAAAACATAAATAAACCGTCACGCATGACATGTTAATATAAAATTTTTGATTTAGACTTTGAAATCAATAAAATTTGCCTATTATTGTCATACGTAACGGTTTATTATTTTCTTCCGACTTTTAAAAAAGTCATATATTTTCTTATAAAATTCTTTTTAAAAATTCCCTTGTTCTTTCTTCTTTGGGATTATTAAATATTTCTTCAGGTCTTCCTTCTTCAGCAACTAAACCCTTATCTACAAATACAACTTTTGTTGAAACATCTCTTGCAAAAGTCATTTGATGAGTCACAACAATCATTGTCATACCTTCCTTTGCAAGGTCTATCATCGTAGACAAAACTTCTTCTACCATTTCCGGATCAAGTGCAGATGTGGGCTCGTCAAATAACATAACATCGGGTTCCATAGTTAAGGCTCTTGCAATGCCAACCCTTTGTTTTTGTCCCCCTGATAAATGGGACGGAAGAGCTTTTACATAGGCTTCCATTCCTACTTTAGCCAGGTTTTCTATAGCTGTTTTTTCAGCTTCTTTTTTAGATACTTTCAAAACCTTTCTCGGTGCCAAGGTACAGTTGTCTAAAACATTCAAGTTATTATAAAGATTAAAGTTCTGAAAAACCATTGCCATTTTTGCCCTTGTTTTTCTAAGTTCTAACCCTTGCGAGGAAAGCTTTTTACCTTCAAAGTAAATTTCTCCACTTGTTGCCTCTTCTAATCTGTTAATACATCTTAAAAAAGTTGATTTTCCACTACCACTTTTCCCAATAATAGAAATAACATCACCTTTATTAACATTTAATGAAATTCCCTTTAAAACTTCAATGTTTCCAAAATTTTTTTTCAGATTTTCTATTCTCAATATTTCCATACTTACACCTGTTGTTGATTTCCCATTTTTAAATCAAAGGATACCGGCCCTTCAAGCATCTTTTCACATTGTCTTAAAATTTCTGTTACAATAGTTGTCAGCAATAAATAAATAATTAAAATGATTAAATATGTTGCAAAATAAGCATATGATTGTCCAGCTACGGTTTTCCCTGCAAAGAATAATTCTCCAACGCCTATTACATTTAATACGGAGGTATCTTTAATATTAATTACAAATTCATTACCGGTCGCCGGCAAGATATTTCTTAAAGTTTGAGGACCAATCACACTAATCATAGTTTGTACATGACTAAGACCTGATGACCTGGCAGCTTCCCATTGTCCCTTGTCAATGGAAATAATTCCTCCTCGCACAACTTCGGTCATATATGCCCCTGTGTTAATTGAAACAATCAGATAGGCAGTCAATGCTTTATCAACATCAACACCTAAAAATAAGGGGAAACCATAAAATAAAAGTGAAGCTTGAACCATCATGGGTGTACCCCTAAAAAGAGTTACATAAAAAGAAATTATTAAGCTAATTATCTTTTGTAAAATTCCCTTAAAACCTTTTTGCTGAGGAAGGGTCCTTATAGTTCCCATAATAAGCCCAATTAACAAACCAAATATTGTAGCTACTATTGATATTTTTAAAGTTGTAACAGTTCCATTAAAAAATAAAGATTTATATTTGCTAAAAAGTTCTATAGACTTTTCCATATTACACCCTAATTATTTGCCGGTTGGTTAGATATGGCCGTATCCATTATCTTCAGTCTTTCTTCTTGTGTAATTTTACCAAATACATCATTACAAGTTTTTACAAGCTCATCATTCCCAATTTTTGCAGCTGCTGCAACTTGGTTTGCATTATCTTTTATAGTAAATCCTTTACCTTCTTCAAAATTAACTGCTACTAAATCATCTGTTGCAGCTTCAACTGACTTTGCTTCCGGCATTTCTGCAACATAACCGTCAATTACTCCTGCTTGTAGGGCTACTCTTAATTCAGGAAAAGAACTTTGAGCTTCTTCCTTTATTACACCTTCAATTTGGTCAATTGCATCATAATGTAGAGTATTTAATTGTCCTGTAATTTTAGCCCCCTTAAAATCAGCTAAAGATTTTGCATTTTCGTATATTGAACCTCTTTTTACAATAATTACATATGGGCTTTCCCAATAAGGTTCAGTAAATTGTACTTCTTTTTTCCTGTCAGGTGTAGGACTCATGCCTGCCATTATTAAATCAATCTTACCTGCTTGAACAGCCGGAGGAAGTCCTTCCCAGTCTGTTTTTACAACTACAAGTTCTTTACCTAAAGCATCTGCTACTTTTTGAGCCATTACAACATCATAGCCTCCGGCATATTCTTCAGAACCTTCAATTTTTACACCGCCGTTAGAATCATCAAGTTGAGTCCAATTGTAAGGTGCATAACCACATTCCATTCCAACTTTTAAAACATCTTTAGTTGTTTGGTCGCCAGCCTTTTTTCCGCAAGCTGCCAAGGTTAAAATTAGTGTTAGTGTTGCTAATACTGTTATAAATTTTCTCATAATTTTTCCTCCTAAAATAAAAAAATCTTTCATCCCCATGGGACGAAAGTTTCGTGGTACCACCCAATTTTGCATAAAGCCTCATTGTGAGCTTTGTAACGTAAGCTATACGATTAAGCTCCAAGCCTTTATTCCCTAAAATTCCAGTTATGCAACCTCTCACCTTACGTGCACTCTCTAAAACTTTCCTTAAAGGTACTCCTCTCTTCTAAGCTTTTGTATATTATAAGCACATAAATTATAAAAAGCAAGTACTTTTTTAAAAATTTTTTGGAATTTCTAAATTCTTTAAAAAAACTCTATAAAATGTCTGGCTATAATAAAAAATACCGGAAAAATTTTCCGATATTTTAATGACTTATCTTTTTCTTAATGACCCCAAAATTCCTCTTGCTATTTCTCTGCCAACTGTCCTTGATATAGTTCCGAGCATTGAATCAATGCCCTTATTTATATAACGCATATCTTTACTTCTCTTTTTCTCTTCCTCCCTACGGATTTTTTCTTCTTCCTTTTGACGTAACCTTTTTTCTTCAGCTTCTTTAACTTTAGCTTCCTCTTCTTCTTTTTCTAAAAGTTTTGCCTGTAAAATTTCATAAGCTGATTCCCTATCAATTCCCTTTTGATATTTATCATAAAATTTTGAATTCTTTACTAAAAAATCTATATCATTTGAACTTAATATTTGAAAGGATGAGTGAGGCGGTCGAATCGTAACTTTTTCAATTTGCCTTGGTATCCCCTTTTCATCTAAACTTGAAACAAGAGCCACTCCGGTTGCTAAACTATTTAATTCTTCCTTAGTTTCAAAATCCGGATTTTCTCTTAAGGTTTCTGATATTTCTTTTAATGCCTTGGCTTCTTTTGGAGAAAAAGCTCTAAGTTGATGGATAATTTTAGTTGATAATTGAGATGAAATTTGGTCCGGTATATCTAAGGGATTCTGGCTGATAAAAAATATACCCACTCCCTTTGACCTTATAAGTTTAACTACTGTTGTAATTTTATCAAGCAGGGTCTTATTAATATTTTCAAATAACAAATGTGCTTCATCAAAGAAAAATACAGCTTTTGGCAATTCAGGATTTCCAACTTCCGCTAAATTTTGAAAAAGTTCTGTAAATAAATATATTAAAAATATTGAATACAGTTTAGGTGAATTTATTAATTTTTTACTATTTAAAATATTAATATAACCTTTCCCTTCCGAATCAGTTTGTAAAAAATCTCTTATATCTATTGAAGGTTCTCCAAAAAATTTGTCCCCGCCTTCTTCTTCTAAAACTAATAATTTTCTCTTGATCGCTGCTACAGATGTTGAAGATATATTTCCATATTTGTTGGAATATTCATTACTATTTTCATTTAGAAAAGTAAGCATTGAATTTAAATCTTTTAAATCTAAAAGAAGCAAACCTTTTTCATCGGCAATCCTGAAAAGAATATTAATTACTCCTTCCTGTGTATCATTAAGATCTAAAATTTGTGACAGCAGCAAGGGACCAAGTTCGGAAATTGATATTCTTAAATTTATACCTTCTTCTTGATAAACATCCCATAAGTTTACAGGAAAATTAGTAAACTCAAAATTTTCTTCACCTAAAACCTCCAATCTTTTCTTGATGTTGTCATTCATTTGTCCGGCTTGACAAAGATTCAAAAGATCTCCTTTAACATCCGTTAAAAATGTTGGAACCCCCTTCAAAGAAAGTTCTTCGCAAAGAACTTTTAATGTCACCGTTTTTCCGCTTCCTGTAGCTCCTGAAATAATTCCATGTTGATTTATTTTATCTGTTCTTAAAAAATATTTTTCCTTAGCTTTTCCTAGATACAAATTTGCCATTATCTTACCTCCCATGTGGGTGCTTTTATATTTCTATCTTCTAAAAATTTATTAGCCCTTGAAAAGGGTTTGGACCCAAAAAATCCCCTATAAGCAGAAAGTGGTGATGGATGAGGTCCTTCAATTATGTAATGATTTGTATTTTTTATTAATTTTTTTTTGCTCCTTGCATGACTACCCCATAAGATAAATACAACCGGATCTTCCTTTTGGTCGATTAATTCTATAACCCTATCGGTAAAAAATTCCCACCCTATTTTTGAATGACTAATTGGAGAATTTTTTCTAACAGTTAGGGTTGTGTTAAGTAACATTATTCCTTCATCAGTCCAAGATTTTAAGTAGCCATCTTTAAAGGGACCTATTCCCAGATCATCATGAAGTTCTTTATATATATTTACTAAAGATGGTGGAATTTTAACTCCATGATTTACTGAAAAAGCTAGTCCATGGGCCTGATTAGGATTATAATAAGGGTCTTGACCTAGAATTAAAACTTTTACTTCTTTGTAAGGAGTGTAATTAAAAGCATTAAATATATCTGTAGCTTTGGGATATATGATGAAATTTTTATATTCATCTATTAGTAATTTTCTTAAGTTTTTGTAATAATCTTTTTCAAACTCTTCTTTTAATAAATCTTTCCAATCATTTTTTAAAAAATCCATATCCACCTCTCTAGTTAAATATTGAGAAAAAGGTGTTTCTTTTATTAGGTGCTATAAATTTTGCCAAGTCTTCTTTCTTATCTTTTGTGCAGAAAATAACCAACTTGTCTCCCTTTTCAATATAAGTATTTCCCCTAGGTATTATAGCCATACCGTCTTTTCTTATTATGCCTCCAATGATTATTCCCTTTGGTACATTTATATCCTTTATTTTATTATTTATATATGGAAAATCATCATTAGTTGAAATTTCAAATACCTGTGCTCTGCCTGCAAACATAAAGTTTACAGAAATTTTTGATCCCTGGCAAACTTCTTTAACAATTTCATTTGCCATGACTGTAAAGGGCTCAATGTGACAATACATATTTAAAGGATCAAGAATTTTACCATAAATATTTGTATTTAAGGTAATGATTGTTTTTTCTATGCGTAAGCTCTTAGCTCTTAGACCCAAAACTATATTCATTTCATCATTGTCAGTCATGGCAATAAAAATTCCATCTCCCATAATTTTTTCATCAGTAAATAGATTTTCATCTTTATAATTTCTATTGACTACAAAGGCATTTGGAATAAGAGTTCTAAATTTTCTAGCTTTTTCGGGGTCTTCTTCTATAATTTTTAAATTTAAATCTTCTATTTCCGAAATTATTTTATTTGTGATAAGATTCCCGCCAATTATTGTTACATTCCTTGATATTTTACTTGAATTTATTGAAAAATGCGTCATTTTAAAATTTGTTATATCCTTGGATAAGCCCATAAGATAAAGATAATCTCCCCTTTTTAAAAGAGTTTTGCCATTGGGAGTAAAAAAATTTCCATCTCTTAGAATTGCAACAACTAATATTGTTGCTAAAGAACCCACATCAGCCAGTTCCATATTTTCAAATTCTCTATCCATATCAATATGATATCCTGCAACTTCGATTTTTCCTTTTCCAAAGTAATCAGCAGTATAATACGAAGAATTCCCTATTATATTTTTTATATATTTAGCAACTTCATATAAAGGATTAACTATTTTAAAAATATTTAATGATTCTTTTAAATATTGAATTTCCGATACAGAATCCACAAAATTTAATCTAACTATGGTTTTTGTCGGCAAATCTTTAGTTAGGGATGCTATTAGAATATTTGTCCTGTCCTTATCTGTTACTGCAAGAACATAATCATACTCGGCAAAATTAATTTCATTAATTGTGTTGTCTTCAAGTATATCCTTATTAATATATTTAACATTACTTTTTCTTACTTCAGGTAATGTTCCGGAATTTTTGTCTATAACTAAGATGTCTATTTTTTCATAAGACAAGATATCCACAAGAATTGATCCTACTCTTCCCAGACCAATTATCAAAATTTTCACTTTAATACCTTCTCTCTTAAATAATTCTTCCTTGAGAAAATTGCAAGTACTGTAAAAAATTCAAGCCTGCCTAATAGCATTAAAAAAGAAAAATAAAGTTTATAAAAATCATTAAAATATTGAAAATTTTTTGTCGGACCTACATGGCCTAACCCCGGACCTACATTTGAAAGCATTGTAACCACAGAAGACATTGATGTTACAAAATCTTCTCCTGTTAAGGTAATTAAGCCAACCGAAAATACAAATACCAACATATACACTCCAAAAAATCCATTAATCCCTTGAACCAATTCCTCGCTCAAAAGTCTACCATTTATTGATATAGGTAAGATAGCTTTAGGATGTATAACTCTTTTTATTTCTCTTTTTATTGACTTCAGTAAAACTACAATTCTTATAACTTTTAATCCACCTGCTGTTGAACCTGCACACGATCCCATAAACATAAGCATAAATAAGATATATTTAGAAAAGGACGGCCACAGGTCAAAATCACTTGATACAAATCCTGAAGTCGATTGAATAGAAGTTACTTGAAAAGTTGCATTTTTAAATACATTGAAAGGACTTCCAAAATTATTATAGTAAAGGTCTATTGAAATCAAACTAATAGCCAGAAAAGTTACAAACAAATAAAGTCTTAGTTCTTCATTTATAAAAACTTCTTTAAATCTTCTTTTAAAAAGTGAATAATAAATCGAAAAGTTGGTTCCACACATTAACATAAATAATGACATAATGAAAATTACCGGAGTGGATCCATCCATTAGCGAATTATTTTTGGATGAAAACCCGCCCGTACCAACAACACCAAGGGTATCAACAACTGCATCAAATACATTCATGCCGGCTAAAACAAGACATATAAATAAACAGATAGTTATTACAATATAAATAATATATAATTTTTTTGCCGTATCGGAAGTTTTGGGATCAATTTTCCCTTTTACAGGACCCGGAGATTCCCTTTTAAAAATTTGAAAACCTCCAACTCCAAGCTTTGGCACCAGTGATACTGTAAATACCAGTATTCCCATACCTCCAATCCAATGAGTCACACTTCTCCATAGGACAATTGACTTTGGAAATGATTCAATATTACTTATTACAGAAGCTCCTGTTGTTGTAAATCCTGAAACAATTTCAAAAAACGCATCAGGAAAAGTCATATTTGCACCCATCATAAGAGGTAATGCTCCAAATAAAGATACTAATATCCATGCATATGTTACAATAACAAGTCCATCCGCAGGAACTAAAGTTTTTTGTTTTGGATTAGCAGTATAAGAAATTCCACCCACTATCAACAGAAGTACGATAGTAAGAATGAAGGCCTTGCCGGACCCATCTCCCATGAATATTGCCAAAATTAATGATGGTACCATAAAAAATGATTCTATTATTAAAATCAAACCTAAAATTTTAGCTATTAGCAATCGATTCATTTTTTCCCCTATTACTTACTTTTTCTAATTTATTTTGAATTCCATCAAAAAGATTGTTTCTTTTAAATAATTTTTTCATATTATTTATTTCGTCTTTTGTTACGAAAACTACTGCCTTGTCATTGTCTTCAAGAACTGTATTTCCATTGGGTATAATAGTTTTATCTTCTCTTATAAGGGCTATAAAAAGTATACCTTTGGGTAAATTTAATTCTTTTAAAGAGTGTCCACAGATTGCCAATTTTTTCTTTATAATAAATTCATTACATTCTACCTGACCATTTAATAATAAGCTTACTGCCTGAGCATCATTTCCCCTTATTATTTCCAAGATTTCAGAAGCAGTTATATAAGACTTATTAAAAACTGCATCAATGTTTAACTTATCAATAATTCCATCATAGTTAGTCCTGGATATTTTTGCAACTGACTTATATATACCTGCTCTTTTAACTACAAGACTCATAAGTAAATTGGCCTCATCAATTCCCGTTGCTGCCACATAGGCATCAAAAGTATGAATCATTTCCTCTTCAAGTAGGTTTATATCTGTACCGTCACCATTAATTACTTCTACGCTTGGAAGTTTTTCTTTTATATTTAAGCATTTATCTCTATCTATTTCAATTACTGTTACATCTATATTTTCATTAACTAAAAGACTCGCAAGATAAAACCCTACCTTGCCACCTCCCAGGATCATTACTTTTTTGACATTTTTTACCTTACTTATTCCTGAATATTTTTTATCAAATTCTTCTATATCTTCAGCCATGCCTGCAAGTAAAATTACATCATCATTTTTAAGTTCAGTTTTCCCATTAGGGACTATTGCTTTTCCATCTCTTGATATGGCTGCAATCAAAAGATTTTCAAAAGCATCCAGCTCAATTAAATTTTTACCTACAAATTCCGGATCCCTTGCTATATTAAATTCTACTAACTTTACCTTTCCACCTGCCAGTTCGTTTGCATAAAGTTGATATTTTTTTAATAGATATTTATCAATTACTTTTGCCGTAGCATAATCCGGATTAATTATCTTATCAATTTCAAGTTCATTTGACATAAATCTAAGATATTCTCTATACTCAGGATCCCCAACTCTGGCTATTGAATATTTTGCACCGAGCTTTTTAGATATTGAACATAAAATTACATTGGCCTCATCATTTGTAGTTGTGGAAATTACAACATCAAATGTGGACATATCCAATTCTTTTAA
Source organism: uncultured Peptoniphilus sp. (assembly GCA_902489255.1). Classification (GTDB taxonomy): domain Bacteria; phylum Bacillota; class Clostridia; order Tissierellales; family Peptoniphilaceae; genus Peptoniphilus_A. The sequence continues at coordinate 31,545 of CABTZF010000007.1, forward strand.
AACTCCAAAATCCAGTGCATTTGCACATATGCTAAATACATCAAGAACATTTGAAACATTTTCAATTACATCTTCATTATTATCTATAACACAAATTTCATAACCTTCTTGAAGCAAGGATCCGGCAAGTTTAAAGCCGAGTTTTCCTACGCCTACAATTAATGCTTTCATAATTATCAAAAAACTGCAATTAATCTGATTACAAAATCATAATCAGGAAAAGCTTCTTTTAATGCAAAAACTACAGTCTTTTTAAGTTCCTCCTTTGCATTTTTATCTCTTACTATTCTACCATTAAAATCTAAATCAATATGAAAAGTATTTTCATCTTTTACAATATCATAAGCCGAATAAAGGTTTAGATTTTGTCTTATTATTTTGTGTAATTGCCCACGAACTTTTTCTATATCGGAATTTGCTGAACCGTGTGGATCAGTATGAATGATAAGTCTTATATTTAATAATTTTGAAACTTCCCTTTCAACTTTATCAACTATATTATGTGCTTCTTCTAAAGTCAAATTATAGGCTATTTCCACATCAATAATTACTATTACATTTTCAGGACCAAAATCAGTAACAATTATTGAATGAACATTTGAAATTCCTTCATAACTGGATACTTTTGAAATTATTTCCTGTTTTAATTCTTCATTTAGACCCCTGCCTATTAAAATTGATATTGTATCATATATTAATTTTAAGGAATTCATTATAATAAATAGTGCAACTATAATTCCAATATATCCATCAATTTTAAGACCTGTATATTTTTGAATGGCTACGCCTATAAGAACTACAGTAGTTATAAGTGTATCTGATAAAGAATCCTGATGCTGGGCAATTAAGGTCGTTGAGTCTATTTTTTTGCCAGTTTTATAATAAAAATTAGCCTGCCATATTTTTACAAGAACTGATAAAAATAGAAGTAGGATGGTATAAAAAGGAAAGGTTAATTTTACCGGATGCATTACCTTTTTAAAAGATACCATTATAAAATTGAAGCCTACAACCATAACCATTCCGCTTATTACTAAGGTTATTAAGTACTCAATCCTTCCATGTCCGTAGGGATGCCCCTTATCTTTCGGTTTATGTGCAAACTTAATTCCTAGTATAGAAATTACTGAAGATGCACAATCGCTAATGTTATTAAAAGCCTCTGATAAAATAGACATGGATCCTGTAACAAAAAAAATTAATAATTTTATTACAACTAAAAAAAAGTTACTAATAATTCCTAACATTGATGCTCGAGCATATATTATTTCCCTATCATCTAAATCTGTTTTTTGCTTTTTTATTATTTTATTCATATATTCTCCATATTATTCATATTGTAGCAGAATAATCTGCTTTTTCATAGAAATATTATTATAAAATGTGATTACTTATTAATATTTAAAAATAAAAAATCACTATTGTTTAATAGTGATATTATTTATTAATTAATTTTTGTAAAAAATCCACATGTTTATCAGATATATAATTTCTTTGAATTAATATTTCGGTAAAAATAAATCTTATAATCCGTTTTTCTGATTCTTTCAATTTTACAAAGTTTCTCCTTTTTATCTTAACAGTTATTAATACATTATGAAAAAAACATCTACTTTTTTATTCTTAAGTCAATATTTTTTTCATTAATTTTATATTCTGTATATTCGCCTAATAAAATATAAATTGTTGAAGTAAGAGGTATGAACACCCACATTCCAACAACACCAAAAAGACTTCCGCCAACTGTTATGGCTATTAAGGTCCAAAGAGGTGGAAGCCCAACAGCTCCACCTACCAGCCTTGGATATATTAAATTTGACTCCACTTGTTGCATAATAATAACAAATATTACAAATATAAGAGCCTTAGAAAAATCTACAATAACTATTAATACAAACCCCATAAAACCGCCAATAAAAGGTCCTATTATCGGTACCAGGTTTGTTACTCCTACTAAGACTCCCAGTGTTGCTGCATTAGGCATAGCTGTAATTAGGCTAAATAAAAAAATTATTATTCCTAAAATAGTAGAGTCAATAATTTGACCCTTAACAAATCCTTCAAAATTACTATGCAATAGTTTAAATACATGAAATATTTTTTCGGAAGTTTTTTTTGAAAAGAAAGAAAGCACTATACGTTTGGATTGATATTCCAAGTGTTCCTTATCTGCAAGTATGTAAATTGCACTTATAAGCCCCAAAATAAAATTTACAAGAACTCCTAATATATTTGTTGCTGTTGAAAATGCCGCTTTAAAAGTATTTCCTATTGCAGATTGATTGCCTTCGCTTTTTGCAAAATCCCTTACTTGCTTAAAAACATTTGACCAGGACAATGAATTGTAAGTTTTCTGCATTTTATCAGAATAATCACTCAGGTAGGGTATCTGTCTGCTTTTATCTATGGCTCTTTGCAAAAGTTCCGGTAATAGATCTTGTAGTTTTACCATTGAGTCAACAAATTGGGGAATTACTATTCTAAGTATTAAAAATATTATTAAAAATATTGCAATTAAAGAAATAAATATAGATATAGGTCTCTTATACTTTTGGAATTTTTTGTTTTTAATCTTATCAAATATTTTTTCTTCAAAAAAGTTTAGAACAATTTTAATAATAAAAGCTAAGGCGCCGCCTAATATAAATGGAAATGCTATACTCAAAAGAGTAATAAAAATTTTAGATAACCCTTTTTGGTTTAAAAATAAATAACAAACTGTGGAAAATCCCAACAATACTAAAAATAATTTTTTATACACTTCATTTTTAAAGGCTAGCCCCTCGGGCACAAAATTGTTTTTATCCTGACTGTTTTTTTTAATTTTCGAATTAAATTCTTTTCCATTATTTTCCATTTAATTTATTTAGTATCTCCAATACATCATCATAATTCTTTGCCCTATTTGAACTTATGGCAGATATCTTCTCTGCATCCCCAATATAAATGCTTGGACAAATCAATTTATTTGCTATTTCAATATCTTCCTTATCAGATGAAATAATAACTATTTTTTCGTCCTTATCCATATTGTCCATAGTTTCTAAAAGGTTAGAAATAATATCAGATTTAGTGTTTATAGAATTATCAATAGACCTTCCTTTGACAAACTCAAAGTACTCAAAAATTCCTTTTTTCTTCAATATTTGTATTGCATGAGCTTCATATAAGCTAGTAATAATTGAAACTTTATAATTTTTTATAAGTTTATTTAGAAAGTTATAAGCTCCGGGGAAAAAATCATTTTCATATTTGCCCTTACGACCATAGTAATCCATGTACCACTTATTAAAAGTTTCTGCCTCAACTCTTTTTATGCCGAATATCTCCATGGCTTTTTCTACAACAGGTTTATATAAAAACTTATTTACCGTTTCCTCATCATCCGGTTTGTAATCCATCATATAAATAGCAATTCTAATTGCTTTTAGAAGACCCGGGCTTGTATCAATCAAATTTTTTTCTAAGTTTAATATTATTTTCATTTTTCAAAAATCTTTAAATACTCTTGCCAAAACTTGATATTTATTTTTGCCACATTTTCCATGGAGGTCTTAAAAAACTCATAAGCGTATTTCATTTGTAAGTTAAGAAGCTCATTATAATTATCAATAGAAAGTTTTTCGTTAAAATCATAAACTTTCATTGGCAGAAGGTTATCTCCATTTGCTTCATTCTTGTCTTTTTTAGGATTCATCTCCAGAATAAGTTCAAAATCATTTGCCTTCTTTTGGTTTTTTTTATTTTTATTTTTATAGGTTATTTTTATATCATCCTTATCCCTATATACAGCAATTTGACTATTTTCTCTCAAGGCAGGCGTTAAATATGATCCTTTTTTATTTTCAATAGCAAGTTCTATGGGTTCATTATTATTACTAATAGTAATTAACCCCTCATCTGCATATGGAGCAAATTCTTCTTTTTCTTCCCTGAAAATTTCAAAAGTTTCCCCATAAACATCCTTATCCTTAAGAAGTATTAGTTTTCGACCTCCTGCTAATTTTTTTATCTTTGAAGGCACCCTATCATAATTTACTTTTATTAAATCAACATCAGCTTTTAAGCTGCCATCAAAAACCATATCTGTTAAAAACTTTCCGCAAGCAAATAATTTTCCTGACCTTAGCCAAATATAATCATCTTTTTTTATTTGTGACAGTTTATCGACAAGCCCTATTAATGATCTTGAATTATTATTATCTTCAAGTATTTGTTTTTGCAGATCATCTTGATTATGAATATTAGAATTTCCTAACAATTTAATAGAATTAGATTTAACAAAATTATTAAATTTATCTTGATCTAAATTGTACCTATATACTTTCATATTGTTAAAATCCTCTCATAGCTTCAGGAACAAAATTTTTCTTTTTCAAAGTTTTTTCTATTGCTTCAATAAGGGCTTTTTTATCTTCATTTAAGGTCCCTGCAAGCAGTATATAATTTGAAGCATGGTTGGACCTGAAAACTGTATTTGGAGAATCTACATTTTCCAAGAAAATTTTCATTTCCTGCAAAATTTCTTCTGCATTTGGCATTTTAAATTTACCGCTAAGATAATCTTTATAAAGCGGTGTGTTCTTATATATACGCATAGTAAGATACCCTACAAAATCCGGATTTGTCTGTGTGATTATCTTTGCAGTTCCTATGGCATTTTGCTCCATCTTATCTACGCCACCAAGACCGGCTATTATTGTTATAGAAGTTTTTAAGCCAACTTCTTTGCACTTAGCCATAGCTTCTATATAGTCTTTTGTTGTTAAGCCCTTTTGTACATCCTTTAGGATTTCATCATCACCTGATTCAAACCCTATATATAACATTTCCAATCCGTTTTCTTTTAACTGCCTTAGTTCCTCAATTGATTTTCTATTAATATCACCTGCGGTTGCATAGGATGAAACCCTTTCAATATTGGGATAATATTGCTTTATAATTCTTAGAAGTTCCAAAAGATCACCGGTCTTTAATACCAAAGCATCACCATCGGCAAAAAAAATCCTTCTCCAATAACTCCCATAACGGCTCATTTCAATCAGATCTTTTTTAATATCTTCTAAAGGTCTTATTATAAAATCTTCATCCTTATACATATAACAAAAGGTGCAATCATTATGAGCACATCCTATTGTTGCTTGGATTATTAATGATCTTGCTTCGCTTGGCGGTCTGAAAACATTTCCGTAATATTGCATACTACCTCTTTTCTAATCAATCTTAATTCTTTCCCATTAATAAATTAGTTTTTGCCATACTTTTTTAACAAGTCATCTCTTGTTTTCCAAAGTTCATCTGATAAATCCACAATATACTCTGTGGGGTTGTCAATTCTGGAAACTTCATCCCATAAAGAATCCAGTTCTGATACAGCTTTTTTTCTAATTTCTTCAAGTGTTGGCAGCTTGTAAACCAATTTACCTTCCTTGTATATTTGTACTAGTAATTTTTTACTATAAAAATTCTTAAGTGTTTTTCTCTTCCATGTATATATTGGATGGAAAATTTCGTAGTTATCTTCCGGTATTAACTCATCATGTAAGGATACAACATCAGCTATCGCCTTGTTTGAATTTTTATCATAGAACCTATGAATTTCCTTGAAACCCGGATTAGTTATCTTCGTTACATTTTCTGAAATTTTAATTTTTGGAATTACTTCTCCATTTTCCCCTTGCACACCTGTTAATTTATAAACTCCGCCAAATACGGGATCTGATTTGGAAGTTATTAACCTTTCACCTACGCCGAAAGCATCGACTCTTGCACCTTGAACTAGAATGTTTCTAATTGTAAATTCGTCAAGTGAATTTGATGCCATTATCCAAGCATCTTCAAATCCTGCATCATCAAGCATCTTTCTTGCTTTCTTTGAAAGATATGCTATATCCCCGGAGTCAATTCTTATTCCCTTTGGCCTATAACCTCTTGAAACCACTTCTTCATTAAAAACTTTAATAGCATTTGGCAAACCGCTTTTTAAAGTATCATAAGTATCTACAAGCAATAGGCAATTTTGTGGGTAAACTCTGGCAAAAGCTCTAAATGCATCAAGCTCTGTGTCAAACATTTGTACCCAAGAATGGGCCATAGTGCCTAGAGCCGGAACTCCAAAAAGTTTATCCGCCAAAGTATTTGCTGTCCCTACAACTCCACCAATATAGGCTGCCCTTGCTCCCAAGTTTGCTCCGGAATACCCTTGGGCTCTTCTTGATCCGAATTCTGAAACCGGACGTCCTCCTGCCGCTTTTACAATCCTATTTGCCTTTGTGGCAATCATTGATTGATGGTTAATGGTTAAAAGTATCATAGTTTCAAGCATTTGTGCTTGGCTTGCAGGTCCCCTTACAACTAAGAGCGGTTCATGAGGAAAGGCTATTGTTCCTTCAGGTATGGCCCATACATCACACTTAAATTCAAAATTGTGTAAATATTCTAAGAATTCTTCTGAAAAAATTCCCTTAGTTCTTAAAAAATCTATGTCCTCATCATCAAAATGTAGATCTTCAAAATATTCAATCAGCTGTTCAAGTCCGGCAATAATTGCATATGTGCCATCATCCGGAACGTCTCTGAAAAACATTTCAAAATAGACGATTTTTTCTTGCATTTTTTCTTGAAAATATCCATTGGCCATGGTTAATTCATAGAAATCTGTTAACAATGTAAAGTTTTTTTCAATATTATATTTATTCATGATTTCCCTTCTCGTTATAATATTTATATTTATTATAACACATTACTAAAAGTCGGGTGAAATAATTGTTTAGTCAAAAATAAAGTAAGGCTGTTAGTATTTTCTTGTAAAATAAAAAAAATTATGTGATATAATTATGATGTTAAATATGATTAATAGTGAAACTCAATTAAAAAAAATTAAAGATATTAAAGAAATTGAAAGGTCTTTAATAAAAACTTACAGGCGAGATATTTTCAAAAAATTTATTAAAGCAATTAAGGAATATGAGCTTATACAAGATGGTGACAAGATAGCTGTCGCTATTTCAGGAGGTAAGGATTCTCTAACTCTTGCAAAACTTATGCAGGAACTTAAAAGGCATAGGCAAGTGAATTTTGACCTTGAATTTATTGCTATGGATCCTGGATATATTGAAGAAAATTCTAACAATCTTTTATTTAACTGTGATAAACTTGGCATCCCTGTTAATCTTTATAAATCAGATATATTTGAGGTTGCAGAAAAATTGACAAGGGGAGACTCTCCTTGTTATATGTGTGCAAGGATGAGAAGGGGAAACCTCTATTCTAAGGCAAAGGAATTGGGTTGTAATAAATTGGCACTGGGTCATCATTTTAATGATGTTATTGAAACAATTCTTTTAAATATTATTTTTGCAGGGGATTATAAAACTATGATGCCAAAATTAAAATCCAAAAATTTTCCCGGTATGGAACTCATAAGACCCATGTATTTAATAAAGGAAGAGGCAATAATTAGGTTTATTAATTCCACCGGTCTAAAAGCTCTTGATTGTGCCTGTACTGTAACTAAGAAAAAATCGGGTAATAAGAGATACTATATAAAAAACATGGTTAATGAACTGTTGAAAGAAAATAAAAATGCAGATATTAATATTTTAAGGTCCAGCGAAAATGTAAATTTAGGTCAAATATTGGGTTACAAGGATAAGGGTCAAAAACATTTGTTTACAGAGTTTTATGATAATTAGAGGTGAGTTCATGATTAAAATGAGAAGAAAAGATAAGGAAATGCCTATGGAAGCTGCCGTTAAAATTTTAGAAACTAATAACTACGGTACTTTAGCTTTTATGGGAGAAGACGGATATCCTCAAAGTTTACCTGTAAATTATGTCTATATTGACGGAAAAATAGTTATTCACGGCGCTAAATCCGGACATAAGGCTCGCGTATTTGAAAATCCTTGCAAGGTTTCTTTTACAGTTGTGAGTTCAAATAAATTAAAATTAGAAGACTTTAATACCTATTTTGAAAGTGTTATGGCTTTTGGAATTATTAAAACTTTAGAGGGTAAAGAAAAAGATGAGATTCATTATGCCTGGATTAATAAACTTGCAGCTAAAGCTTTGGATAAGAAGCTTATAGATGATTATTATAATTCAGCCCTTGCCCATACTAATGTCTATGCAATAGAGCTTGATTATATAAGTGGAAAAACAACAAATAAAAATAAAAAATAGAAAAATAGAAAGGAGAACTTATGGAATATTTGGTAACTGCCCCAATTAAAGATGATATTTATTATATCGGGACAAATGACAGACAAACTGAAAAATTTGAAGGAATGTGGCCACTTCCACATGGAGTAGCTTATAACTCTTACTTAATTAAGGGAGAAAAAAATATCATAGTGGACTTGGTAAAAGTTAACACCATTACTGTATACCTTGAAAAAGTTAAGGAACTTATCGGAGATGAAAAGGTTGATTATATTATTATGAATCACCTGGAACCGGACCACTCTTCATCAATTCCTGAAATACTTAATCTATATCCTGATGTTGAAATTATTGTTTCACCAAAGGCTGTGGAATTAATGAAAAATTTTTATGGGGTAACTGAAAATATCAGAGTTGTAAAAGATGGAGAACATCTTCAACTTGGAAACAGAGAATTCGATTTTTATATGACCCCAATGGTTCACTGGCCTGAATCAATGGTAACTTATGAAAAAGCAACTAATACTTTATTCTCCCAAGATATATTCGGCGGATTCGGAACCCTTAACGGAGGTATTTTTGATGATCAAATTCAATTTGATGAACATTATAAAACAGAAGCCGCAAGATATTTTATTAATATAGTAGGTAAATATGCAAAGCAAGCTTTAAAAGCTTTGACCAAACTAGAAAGTCTGGAAATTTCTTGTATATGTCCCGTTCATGGTCCTATATGGAGAAAAGATCCAAAAAGAATTATTGACCTATATATTTCTCTTGCTAAACAAGAAACTGTTAAGGGTTGTGTAATTATTTACGGATCAATGTATGGAAATACCGAAAGAATGGCAGAAGCTGTTGCTAAAGGTCTGGTACGTGGGGGCCTTGACAATGTTAAAATAAGAGATGTTGCTAAAACTCCGCTTTCATATTTATTAACAGACACTTGGATGTATAGAGGAGTTATCCTTGGATCTTGTTCTTATGATAACCAACTCTTCCCGCCAATGAACTTTTTATTAAGTGAAATTTCTCACCAAAGGATGAAGAAAAATTATTGGGCGATTTTTGGATCTTATTCTTGGAGCGGTGGAGCCTTAAAGAATTTGAAAAAATATATGGAAGAAGGCAACTACAATGTCCTTGACCACCAACCGGAAATTAAAGGTGCTGCAACTAAAGAAGAATTGGAAGATTTGATTAAACTTGGTGAAGAAATGGCTGAAAAAATCCTTTCTTCCGATGAAGAATAATAATACATTTATTGAAATACCTAGATTTTATTTAATTTAGGTATTTCTTTTATTATGTTTTTAAATGAATATAAATTTTATTATATGATTTTTAGCTTTATATATTTAATTTATATTTTTAAACACAAAACTCCCCCTGAAATTTGTTTATGGGGAGTTTTGTGTTTTATTGAATCCCAATTATTTTATAGGCAAAAAATATTGCAAATAAACTAAAGGCCACACTTGTAAATATATAAAAAAATCCAATAAAAAATTTAGCCTTGTTAATAAGGTCAAATAACTCTAGGGAGAAGGTGGAGAATGTAGTAAAACCTCCGCAAAGTCCAACTTTAATAAAATTAACTGCAAAAGAGCTTGTTGAATTTTTTAATATATAGGCACTTATTAGTCCAATGGCAAAGGACCCTATTATATTTATTAAAATAGTTGTTATATTATAATTAAAAATTTTTATAGGATATAAGCCCAAAATATATCTGAGTAATGAGCCAATAGCTCCTCCAAATGCAACTGCAATACAGTTCATTTGACCTCCTTTTCTATATTTTTAAATATTTCCTCATAAATTCTGACTAACCTATGAAAAAATCCTTTTTCATAAACCTTGTCCCTTACTATTAAATCACTTTCAAATATCATTTCACCATTGGCATAGTAGCTGATTTTACCAACTTTACTGCCTGCTTCTATGGGAGCTTTAAGATTTTCATTAACTACAATATCCTCTTTTATCTCATCTTTTTCATTGACCAGGGCAAAACCCTTGGTTTTTATAAAAATAGGAATTTCATCATCCTGGGCGTCTTCTACCCTGACATTTTGAATAGGTTTTTCTTGACCTCCAAAAATCTTGTACTTGTAATTGTCAAAACCTTCAGACATAAGTCTTCTTATGGCAACATATCTTTGCCAATCTCCCCTGCATCCCGTAACTATACCTATAAGTCTAATATTTTTTGTTTTCCCGCTTACACCGTCTTTTTTACCCGTAGAAATAACCGTTCTTCCGGAAGCGTTGGTGTAACCGGTTTTAAGTCCATCAATTTCAGGAATTATTCCCAAAATAGGATTCGTATTATATTCCAAAAAATTTCTATTTTCATCTTTTAAAAAAGGTCCTTTCGTATAATTAATTATTTCCGGATAATATTTTAATAATTCACAGGAAAGAATAAACATCTCTCTTGTAGTCATCTTATTGTAGTCCTCAGCTGCATAATCAGTAAGTCCTGTAGGATTAATCATATGTGCATTTTTTAACCCCAAGTCCCTGCATTTTTTATTCATAAGCACAACAAATCCGTCAATTGAGCCGGAAATATGTTTTGCCAAAGCAGTTATGGCATCATTACCTGAAACTACCATAGCTGCACTAATTAAATTATCTACACTTGTTTGTTCATTTTCTGTAAGATTAAATGATGAGCCTCCTAATAATGAAGATTCTCTATCAATAGTTACCGTATCCGTCTTGGAAATTGTCCCGTCTTTTATCTTATCCAATACAACAAAAATGCTTACCAGCTTTGATGTTGATGCCATCGGTCTTATTTCATCAATATTATAGGCTTCAAGAATTTTTCCGGATTCATAGTCCCCTAAAAGATAAGACTTGCTTAGATCTTCTAAAGAATATTTTTCATATTTATTAATTTCTTCCGCTTCTTGAGCCGTCGCTTTTTGAACACCTTCTTTTGTCGGAACCAAGATATTTTGATTTCTAATATCTTCTGTTTTTATTTCTTGATTTTCCTTAACTTCATTATTTATATTAATTTGTGTAGAAGTTCTATCAGAAAGTGTCGTATCTGTTAATGCAAATATATTTATATTTAAAATAAGGATAATACCTGCTATAAAGAGGCTTATAAATCTTTTCATAAAACACCCCGCAATTTATTTTAACAAATTCTTTTTTAAATGTAAAATTAATAAGACTTTCAAACCTTAAGCTTTCAAACTTTTCTTTAAGATTTTTATATTATTTTAAAAAATTCTTAATTTTTCGTAATTTGTCTTTATGTTATAATTTTTTTGAGGTGTTATATGGTTAGAAAAGGATGTACTTGTTTGCTACTTGTTCCGCTTTTAATTTTTATTTTTATTGTCGGGATTTATTTTATAAACATAAAATCGGATAAAATTGATTACAAAAGAGAATATATAAATAATACAATAGACCTTGCCCAGACAACAGCATCAAGGTTTGGGCTTTTCCCTTCTGTTGTTTTGGCTCAATCTGCCTTGGAAAGTAATTATGGAACAAGTGAACTGTCCAAAGAATACAATAATTATTTCGGCATAAAGGCAAAAGATTCAGAAGATTCGGTAAACTTGGAAACCAAAGAAGTTATTAACGGAAAAGTCACGCTAACAACGGAGCCCTTTAGAAAATATCTGTCAAAAAATGATTCTTTTAATCACTATGGTAAACTTATAAGTCAAAGTAAAAGATATGAAAAAGTAAAAACGGCTGAAGATTTCAAGCAAGCTGCAAAATTTATTCAAGAAGCCGGTTATGCTACGGATCCAAATTATGCCGATAAAATTATAGCCATAGTTGAAAAGTATAAATTGGGACAATTTGACAGAACCCTACCTTAAATTATTAAATTTTATCCTAACCGGATAAAGAAGGATAAAAATTTTATGATGGGATTTATTTTATTTAAGTCAATAAGACTTAATCTCTCTTTATTTAATGCTATAAAAGATGATATAATAAAATTTGGAGGTATTAATTTGCAAAAATCAAAGACTTTTATAATTATGTTTATTTCAGCCTTACTGCCCTTAGGTTTGGAATTTTTTTATAAGCAAAACATTGCCGGAGAAAGCGGAATTCTTTATGCCTTTATGTGGATTATGATAAACTACCTGTTTTTATCAACAACAGTTTCTATAATAGGATCTTACAAAAAAATTTTAAATCTTCCCGGTTTAAAAATCAGGCGAGCTACTTATTATACAAATATGATTTTATATATACTAATAATAATCTTTATTAATATTTATTTTTTAGGGATGCTATATATGCCTGAAAATCCTATAATTAAAAATCTTTCAAGCTCTTATATATTAATATTCTTATTTATTTTTTATATAATGAACTTACAATTTGGAAATTTTCCTGTTAAAGCTGATGGGTCAACAAATGTCTATACAATTTTAGCCAAGGGCTCTTTTAGAAATGGGAGAGATAAATATGCAACTGTTGTTGGCTATTATGATGAAGGCTTAGTTTTGGGAGATTATTATTTCCCCTATAATACTATTAAGTCATGTGTTACTGCCAAGAAAAAAATTGGAATTTTTATAAAGGGCAAGGATTCTTACGGTCCCTACAGAATTAATATTGACTCCTTAAATTCTGCCGCTGCTGCAGTTTTAATTTTAGAAGATGCTGCAAAAAATGGGAAGATTGATGAAAAAATATTAAATTTTAACAGTTAAGCTTATACCTGTAATTTTTTTGGTATGTTTGAAAATTTTAATGATTTTTTAACATTTACTTAATATTCATTTAATAGAAAAAATATTTAATATATGTTATTATTTGGATAGAAAATATTTTAAATATGAAATACTAAAGGAGGAAATTATGAAAAAGAAATTTATTAGTGTTTTACTTGTACTTGCAATGTTAATACCCTTAGTTGCATGTACCCCAAATACAACAGCTTACTTAGATGCTTGCAACAAAATTAATTCTTGGAAAGGCTCAAAAGTATTGGCAAAGGGTGAATATAATTTTGAAATTATAAATCCTGAAGACGGAAAAACCTTGAAATTTAAGCTTCCCTTCGCTATTGATGGAATTTCCGAAGGTCAAAGCAAGGCAAAACTATCTGTTTATGCAGACTTAAAAGACCTTAAGGACCAAGCAGCCAAACTTGGTGAATCTGATGAACAAATAAAAGATATAAAAGATAGCCTGGCTTTTGACTTATATGTAGATAACAGCAGAGTTATACTCCCTAAAAATTTTGTAAAAAATATTAATCCTGCCGGCAAATTTGATATAAAAGAAGATTATTTTGAACTGCCTACTTCAGCAGAACAAAATCCGGAAACTATAAAATATTTTTCATCTGAAGAATTTAAAGCTGATATCTTAGACCTTTATAAAACAGCTCTACCGGATTTTAAACCTGCAAAAGATATTACAATAAGCGGTAATACTTATAGCTATGAAGCTACAATAGATGATATTCTTGATGACACTTTAAAAGCTACTGATTCTGCCGTTAAAAATTGGGATAAAATTGCAGAAAAATTAATGCTGATTTTAAAAAAGGCTAAGATGCCAAATGAAGTTATAAATAAGGATGAACTTAATAAATTTAAAGAATCATATAATAAAGAAGACTTTGAAAAGCTTATAGCAGAAATTAAAAATACACTTAAAGGTTCAAAAATTTCTGAAAAAATTACCTTTGAAGGTGATCAAGTAAGACAAAATATTTCAATAACTCTTAATGCAGAAAAAGTTTTTAAATTTACTTTAAATATGAGTTCAGTAACTACTAAAGACGAAAGTATTAAAGTTGATATTCCAACTAATGTAAAGAAATTAACTAATGAAGAATTTTTAAAACTTATGGGTCAAGAAAATCCATCTTCTATTGTTTTATTAAGAGTAAATGGTAAGACTTATGATAAGGAAAATTGCCAACCGAAAATTATTAACAATAGAACTATGATTCCTTGCAGATCATTATTTGAAGATCTTGGTGCAAAAGTTTCTTATGATGAAGCTGCAAAAGAAGTTACCCTGAAATCTGCAGAAAAAGAAATTAAAATTATAATTGGTAAAGACACAGGTCTTATTAATGGAAAAGAAGTTAAGCTTGACTCACCTGCAGTTATTGTTGAAAACAAAACTTATTTACCTGTAAGATTTATTTCTGAAGCTTTAGGTTATAAGGTTAAATATGAAAAACAAGGAATTGTAAGTGTGGTTGACCTTTACAATGTAAGTGATGAAGAGCTTGGCAGCTTGATTGAAAAAGAAGAAGCTAAAGCTTTAGAAGAACTTAAAAAATCAATGGATGAAAAAAAATCACAATCTAAAGAAGAAAAGAAACCTGCTGATGAAAAAATTGAAGCTTCTGCAAAGGCAGCTTCTGAAATGCTATTCAGTATAATTAAATAGTTTCATATGATTTTAAAAAGGTCCGGATTAAGAAGTCCGGATCTTTTTTTGTTATAATATTGTTATAAAGCATATTTTAATTAAAAATACCTTATGTTATACTTTATATGAGGTTATATATGAAACGTTTTTTTAAATTCACAATATCGTCAATTATGTCACTATGGATTTATTCTTTGTATACTATGGTTGACGGTTTTTTTGTGGCTAATTTTGTCGGAGAAACCGAGTTTAGTGCAGTTAATTTATCCATGCCTGTTGTAACTTGCCTTTTTGCTTTAGGCATCTTATTTTCTATTGGTACCCAGGCAATAGTTGGCTATGAACTTGGAAAAAAGGAATATGACAAAGCTAACAGTGTTTTTTCAACAGGCTTTGTAAGTCTTATAATTGTTGGAATCATCACATCTTTACTGGTGAGATACTTTTTAAAAAAAATTGCCCCTATTTTAGGAGCCAATAATTTTACCCATGATTTTGTTATCCAATATTTAGGCATTATTTTATGGTTTGGCGTCTTTTTTATGATTACTTACCAACTTGAAGTTTTGGTAAAGGTTGACGGATGCCCTCAACTTGCTGTTTTTTCAGTAGTTTCTGCAGCTATATCAAATATTTTCCTTGATTATTTATTCATCGTTCCTTTAAAAATGGGGATTTTTGGTGCCGGCCTTGCTACAGGAATTTCACAAGTGATTTCTACCCTTCTTATGCTCAGGCACTTTCTTTTAAAAAAAGGTCGATTAAAATTTTCTAAAAAACTTAATTTCAAAAAGCTTATACAAATTATACCCTTAGGTTTTGGCGATTTTATTTCTGAACTTTCCATGGGCTATACAGTTTTCCTTTTTAACAATGTTCTAATCAATACTTTTGGTCAAGAAGGAATTATTGTCTATACTGTCTTATCCTACATTTCAACTTTTGGCCAATCAACAATGTCAGGGGTTGCTCAGGGCCTTGCTCCTCTATTTTCCTATGACTATGGAAGAGGTTCTTTTAATGAAATAAAAAAATCATTAAAAAATGGCTTTATTTTTATTTTTTTTATAGGACTCAGTCTTATAATAATATGTCAGATATTTTCTACAAATTTAGCTTCAATTTTTCTTAAAGATGACCTTAGGCTCTTAAAGATGTCTGCCTTTGCCCTTAAAAAATATTCCTTGGTCTTCTTATTTTTAGGCTACAATATTCTTATGGTAACTCTCTTTGCAAGCCTTAGTATGGGAAGAATTTCTACACTTATTTCCCTGCTGAGAACTCCTATATTTATAAGCTTAATAATGTTCTTATATATTAAATTTGATAGAAGTTCCAATATATGGTATGTACCTCTTATATCAGAATTATTAACATCAATAATCGGTTTTAACCTATTATATAAATACCTTCTTTCCCCAATAAAAAATGAAGGTTAATAAAAAATTTTTCTCATCTCCTATTAATTGCAAATTAAGACAATAAAGGTTAAACTTGTCTAAGGAGCTAATTATGAAAATTAATAAATTACTGAGTCTATTAACTATTGGTCTTATTTTGACTATGACCCTATTGTATAGGTCTTATGAAACAAATCCCAAAAAAATTGTTGCCCAAGCATGTTATGAAATTGATGATAAATTAATTACATATGTAGATAATTTTTGCCCAAATATAGGCTTGAAAACTATGATTAATAAGATAAGTGACACTGGGGATTTTACTTTTTCTCTGCTTGCTAAAGCCGATGAATCGTCAGCAGACAAGTTAAATATTATCTATTTATCAGATGCAAGCAATAAAAAAAAATCTTTATATTATAAGAAATCTATAAATAAAAGTACAAATGAATACAGGGAAAAAATTATTAATAATGATATATTTATAAGCTATCCCCAAGTATTTAATAAAAGTTTTTATATAGATAAAAATACGGCAAAGTCCCTCTCAAAAGAATCTAGTGTTTGCACGGATATGAAGTGGGATTTTAAAGATGCGTCCACTTTTGAAACCCCTAAATCTTTCAAGGATACTTCGCTGGATATGAAAAAATATTTGCAGGAAGAATGGGTTAGGTTTATTAAATCAGCAAGGGTCAAGAAAAAGGACAGGAATATCTATCAAATTATTCTAAATAGTAAAGATACTCAAAATTTAATAGAAAAAATCATTAAATATTTTAAAGATAGAAATGTTTATCTTTTTAAAAAATATCCCAATATAGCAAATAAGGTCTATAAATTTTTAAATAATATTGATAATGACAGTACCCTTGTTTTTTATATGCAGATAGAAGATTGTAATATTAAAAAAATTTTTTCTTATAATAAAGAATTCCTTTTAGAGTTTGGTGATTTATTCACATTTAAACTCCCAGGTATCAACTGCCGTATCAAAAGAGAATTCCATAAAGACAGAAATACTATTGATGGCTTTTTAAATGATTCACACTTTCGCCTATCTTACTATTTTAACGGGCCTAAGATTATTGCTTGGAATAAAAATAATATTGTAAATTTAAGATTTAATTCCTTGGAAAAAAATTACTATTTTAATTCCTTCACTTCTATTGAAGGAGCCTTCAATTATAAGGAAATCTATGCTAACTTTTATGCTTTTTCTAAAGATATAAGCCCGGATGAAGACTATATTGAAATATTAAAAATTAAACAGAAGGACTGGGATATAATAAAGAAAAATTTCCCAAAGAATTTTTTTAATTAGCAAAATTCTTTTTCCCCAAAAAAAATAAAATTTTTGTAAAATATTTTTAAATTTTTTTAAAAAAAGCTTGTTTATTTTTAAAATATTGGGTATAATAAGAATACCAAGAACGGTAATTCGTTAGTACGATAAAGAAATTACATCTTGGTTACTCGGAACTTGACAATTCCATCCTATAAAAGACAAATATTTATTTTGTGACTTTATTTATTGCAGTTCGTAAATTATAGATAAACATAAGTTAAAATATAAATTAATATTTTAATATATGTATAAGTTTAAATTAAAATATTAAATTTTTAATTGACTTCAATTTATCTTATTAACTTTATAAAAGTATAATTTAATTAATATTAAATTTACAAAAAACAATTTAAAAAATTGATGTTTGTAAGATAATTATCTAATTTCGAAAAGAGTAGTAAGATTTATAAATTAAAGACCAGAGCAAGATAAATATACACTAAAAGTTTATCAGTCATTGACTTTTATATAAATATAATTTCAAAACATTTGGGTTTTGAATAGTTTGTGAAAAGTTTTTGAAGTATAAATAACTAAAAAATAAAAAAATATTAAAATATAATAATTGATTATATAAAGTAAGATTGAATTTAAAGTTATATTGATAAAACTTTTAGACGGCTTCAAGTTTTGAGGGTTAGAAACTTGGTGAAAGCATAATAATTTGTTTTATTCAATATACTGTGTATAGTTGAAAGTAATAAGGTGATAAGAAACGTGATAGAACCAAAAAGTTTTAGGAGGATGGAATTGTTAATGAGTATTTTTTAAAGAATGAATGATTATTAGAAGTTATAGGAAGATCTATAAAATAATTATTCATTCTTTTTTTTGTAAAAATTTTCATGTATTAATTAATGAAAATATACCGGAAATAATATATAATGAATATAATATTTTGGAGGTAAATATGAATGCTGTTATAACAATTATTGGAAAAGACAAGCCGGGCATTGTCCACAAAGCCACAGGTGTCCTTGTTAAATATAATATTAACATAGTTGACATAACTCAAACTATTTTGGAAGGATACTTTACCATGATTATGCTGGTAGATATTTCTAATTTGAACACAGGTTTTGATGATTTAATAGAAGACTTTGATAAACTTGCAGAAGAAATTTCTGTAAAAGTTAAGGTTATGCACGAAGACATTTTCAATACTATGCACAGGATATGAGGTCAATATGTATGATATAAATTATAAAAATAATATTTTAGAAACTATTAATATGCTGGACAACGAACTTTTAGACATAAGGACAATTACAATCGGCATTTCCTTACTTGATTGCATTGATTCAGATATTAATAAATCCACTCAAAAAATTTATGAAAAAATTAATAAAATTGCATACAATTTAACAAATGTAAGTGAAAAAATTTCTAAAAAATATTCAATCCCCATTATTAATAATAGAATTTCTGTAACACCGATCTCGATAATTGGTGCAGCCACCGGCGAAAAATCTTATCTTCCATATGCAAAAATTCTAGATAAAATTGCTAATAATTTAGGTGTGAATTTTATTGGCGGATTTTCCGCTCTAGTTCAAAAGGGCTATACAGAAAGTGATTTGATTCTCATTAATTCAATACCCCAAGCTATGGCAGAAACTTCTTTTGTTTGCTCTTCTGTAAATATAGGAACAACTAAAGCCGGCATTAATATGGATGCAGTTAAAAAAATGGGCGAAATAATTAAAAAAACAAGTTTATTGACCAAAGATTCTGATTCTATCGGTTGTGCAAAGCTCGTTATTTTTGCAAATGCTGTTGAAGATAATCCTTTTATGGCAGGAGCTTTTCATGGCATTGGTGAAAGAGAATCCTCTGTAAATGTTGGCGTATCCGGTCCCGGAACAATTCTTGGTGCCATAAGAAATCTTAAAGATAAATCTTTCAATGAAATATCGGAAATAATTAAAAAAACTGCTTTTAAAATTACCAGAATGGGTGAGCTTGTGGGCAAAGAAATTTCAAAGGACTTAAATATTCCCTTTGGTATTATAGACTTATCCTTGGCTCCCACGCCGGCTGTTGGAGATAGTGTTGCAAGAATACTTGAAGAAATCGGTGTCGACCATGTTGGTGGTCACGGAACAACTGCCGCTCTTGCAATGCTAAATGATGCTGTAAAAAAAGGTGGTATAATGGCTTCCTCACACGTTGGCGGACTAAGTGGGGCTTTTATTCCTGTTTCAGAAGATGAGGGTATGATTGAAGCAAGCAAAAATAATTATATTTCCTTTGATAAACTTGAAGCAATGACAAGTGTATGTTCAGTTGGCCTCGATATGATTGCAATACCGGGCGATACATCTGCTGAAACAATTTCGGCAATAATTGCTGATGAAGCAGCTATTGGGGTCATAAATGGAAAGACAACCGCTGTAAGGGTTATTCCGGTAATTGGCAAAAAAGTAGGCGAAAGTGCTGAATTTGGAGGTCTATTAGGCAGTGCTCCCATTATGGATATAGGAAAAAGTACGGCTTACAATTTTACAAACCGTGGTGGTTTTATCCCCAGTCCTATTCATTCTTTTAAGAATTAGAATTATGTCAAGTGGTTAAGCTACTTGACATAATTTAACTATTGCTTTAAAATAATTTTATTGTGTCCACGTAGCTCAGTAGGATAGAGCACACGCCTCCTAAGCGTGGGGCCGGAGGTTCGACTCCTCTCGCGGACGCCATAATCACTTGCCTAGGCAGGTGATTTTTTATTGTAAAAATCTTAATCAAGCCATTTTAAGGATTAAATATTTTAAACTTTTCTTTTATTTATTCTTTATTTAATTATCTTTCGCCCTTTAGGGTATGGTGCCCCCTGTTCTTAACTTAAAAAACTAAAAAGGAGCAGGCCAACCATGAAATTAGAAAAATTAGATGAAAAACAAAGAGAATTTATACAGGTTAAAACTTTAGAAGGATTACAAAAAACAACAATTTATGGTTATTATAAGGTATTCCTATGACAACAGTTAATTTTCAAAGAAGATTTATAAAACACTCCAAAGATTTTAGTGTTAAAATAACTAGCTACCAACTTCGCCATTATTTTGGCACAGAATACCTTAAAATCCAATCAAGAAAAATAGAATTAACATCATTAGATATTTAAGCATATAATCCAAACACAATCTTAGAAATTCTAAATAATATCAATAAATTTTAAAAAACTTATTTACAAATTTATGATAAATCATAGCTGTGTAAATAATGTGAATGGGAATTAAAAAGAAACAAGAAAAAGGCCGGATGTCTTTTAAATTTCATCCAGTATTTTTCTAATTACTTATCTTAACTATTAAGAAAAAACTTGACAAAATAAAATTATTAAATTGATCTTGCTGATATAATATAGGCAAAGTAATTTAAGTGATTTGCAATTTTTTTCTACAAGCTTAAAGTTCCAATTCCGCTACTTTTTTCAAAAGCTAATATTAACTAAAATATATGATTAATTTTTTTACTTAATAATTTCTACTTATTGTAGATTACTTTAAATTTCTTCTAATTTAATTATATTGATTACAGGAATTTCATAAGGATGGTTGTTAACTATTAAATTATAGGCTTCTTCTTTATCCTCTTCCCTGATTCGAAATTCCAATTTATCTTCTGTAAGCTCTTCAACTTTTGCAATTTCACCAATATGAGGTTTTGCACCTTCAAGAGGTCTAAAGTGACCTTGTATTTTTGTAGATGCGTATACATAATCATAGGGGCCATCTTTAATAAGACCCTTGTCATTCAGTGCTTCTATTAATTTTGGACTATCTTCCGGCGGAATAAAAACTTCAAATTTTAAATAACTCATATTTACCTCCTTCATCAATTATAATAAAAATGTTTAATCTTGTATATTTGTGGATATAAAAAAAGGGGAGGTAATTATTATTAAACTAATTATTAAAATTTTAGTAAGTGCTTTAGCTATATTAGTAGCTTCATGGATGCCTGGTGGATTCGAGGTTGACAGTTTCGGTGCTGCTATTGCCGCAGCTGTAGTAATAGGTTTACTTGACTGGGCAATTAACAAATTTACCGGAGTTGATGCTTCACCTTTTGGCAGGGGTGCTGTAGGATTTATTGCTGCAGTAATAATTCTTTTTTTAACAGGCAAATTGGTAGACGGATTTCATGTAACTTTGTGGGGGGCAATAGTGGGTGCCATTATTTTAGGTATTGTTGATATGTTTATACCTTCAGATAAAAGACCCATGTAACCACATTAAATTACCCTAAAAGATTATTTAAATTCATAATAAACCACCCGTCAAAAGGCTTATTAAATTAAGAATTTTAGAAAACTGATTTAGGGAGTATTTAAGTGGAAAAAGTCTATGAGTCTAAATTCATAGGCTTTTTTATTTGGGAGTATTGTTGATATTGGGAATATTTTTAAGTGATAGATAGGCGCACCTTGGTCTAATTGTGAATGCCCAAAAGGAAGCTTAAATGTCTTCTATAACGTCTAGGCACATCAAAAATTAACACACTTTGATAAAATATAGAAAGGAGTTACTAATGCCATTTGAAATAGTGAGAAATAACATAGTAAATATAAAAGTGGATGCAATTGTAAATACAGCAAATCCTAAGCCTATAGTAGGCGGTGGAGTAGATAGTGAGATCAACAAAGGTGCAGGACCGGAGCTTCTAATTGCAAGAAAGAGAATTGGCTACATACCCTTTGGAAAAGCCTTTATTACGTCTGCATATAATTTAAAGGCAAAATATGTAATCCACACTTCAACTCCATCCTGGGAAGGTGGATATAAGGGGGAAGGAGAAATACTTTCAGCCTGCATTAAAAACTCTTTAAACTTGGCAAAAGAAAAGGGCTGCGACTCCATAGCCATGCCTTTGATCGGAACAGGAACCTGTGGATATCCAAGCGACTTGGCGCTTCAAATTACCATTAAAGAAGTGAGCAAATTTTTATTAAAAAACGAAATGTACATCTACCTTGCAGTCTTTTCAAAGGATGCCTTTTCATTGTCAAAAAAACTCTTTAAGTCGGTAAAAGAATATATTTCAGAAAACTACGTTGAAGAAAAAATAAATGAAGAATACATAGGCTCATTTTATAGAAAATATAATTTTGAGGCTGACAAGATGGCACCCCTTATACAAGACAGTGAAAGTATAGAGGACATTTTAAAAAATTTGGACGAAGGATTCTCTAAGACCTTATTAAGACTCATAGACAAGTCCGGCAAGACGGATCCTGAAGTTTATAAAAAGGCAAATATTGACAGAAAGCTTTTTTCCAAAATCAAAAATAATCCCGACTATCGCCCCTCAAAGACCACAGCAATAGCCTTTGCCTTGGCATTGGAACTGAATAAGGATGGGATGGAAGATTTAATAGGAAAAGCAGGCTATGCCCTCACAAGAAGCAGCAAGTTTGACGTAATAATTGAGTATTTTATCGAAAGAAAAAATTACAACATCTTTGAAATAAACGAAGTCTTATTTGCCTTTGACCAACCTTTAATTGGAGGATAAATGTCGCCTTGGAAGTGACCTAAATGTCTTCTTGTTTTTTTACAATATAGTAAAAGAAAGAGGGGATAAAAATGATAGAACTTGTATTTATATTAGATAAGAGTGGCTCAATGGAAGGCTTGGAAAAAGACACAATAGGTGGCTTTAACTCCATGATCCAAAGGCAAAAAAAAGAAGCGGGGGAAGCCTATGTCTCCACAATATTATTTAACGAAGAAAGTAAAGTAATACACGACAGAGTATCCATAAAAGACCTACCAAAGTTGACAGAGGAAGAATACTATGTAGAAGGCTGCACCGCACTACTTGATGCAGTGGGAGGAGCCATAAAACACATAGGAAATATTCATAAGTATGCTCGCAAAGAAGATGTGCCTGATAAGACATTATTTGTAATCACCACAGACGGTATGGAAAATGCCAGCAGAAGGTACAGTTATAGAGAAGTAAAAAGACTAATCACCAACCAAAGAGAGAAATATGGCTGGGAATTTATCTTCTTAGGTGCAAACATAGATGCAGAAGGAGAAGGAGAAAAATTTGGCATAAAAAGAGAAATGGCGGTAAACTATCACAGCGACGAAAAAGGCACAGAACTAAACTACAGAGTCATAGGCGATGCCATAAGCTATGTAAGAAGAAACAAAGGAAGAGTCGACAAACACTGGAAAGACGAAATCACAGAAGACTACGAAAACAGAAAAGATAAAAATAATTAAAGATATACTTTGTTATCGGGTAACTTGTTAAAGGGGATAGACGCAAGAATTTAGGCTTGCGTGTATCCCCTTTAGTATAAAATAGAACTTTAAATAAGGCTTAATCTACTTCCTTTTAGTACTAAATTAGCATCTGTCTAACTTTTCCCTGTTCCATTCAAGGATTATACCTTACATTCACTCTTCTTATAATTAAGGGATATTTTTTAATGTTTCAATAAGTTTGTCCACGTCTTCAAAGGCGTTGAAAGTGGAGAGGGACACTCGCACCATACCTCTTTTATCTGTGTTCATGACCTTGTGAAAGAGAGGGGCGCAGTGAAGTTTCGCCCTCGTGGCGATCTCTCCCTTTTGCCAAAGTAGGTCCGCCACTTCCTCTGAAGAATAGTCCTTGTAGTTAAAGGACACAATTGGTCCGTGGGGATGGTCGTGGTCTCCATAAAGCCTTACGCCTTCCAAAGACTTCAAGGACTTGTAAAGGTAGGATGAAAGTTCGAACAGGTACTTTGAAATTTTATCAAGGCCTAGTGACTTTACATACTTTACTCCAGCCAAAAGTCCTAAGTTGGAATGGACGTTTATTGTGCCGTATTCAAATATGTCAGGCATAAATGGGCTTTGGTGCTCGTCATTTGAATTTCCGCCGCCGCCTGAGAAGACTTCTTCAAATTTTATATCTCCCTTTAGTGCAATACCTCCTGTGCCTTCCGGTCCGTAAAGGGACTTGTGTCCCGTGAAGCAAAGGACAGCGCGGTCAAAGTCTTTTAAATTTAAGTCCATGGTGCCTACAGCCTGTGCTCCGTCTATGATTAAAATAAGTCCGTGTTTTTTACAAAAGTCTTCTACAGTTTGTAAGCAGGTGATTTGTCCCGACACATTTGACATAGCTGTAAGACAAACTGCCTTTGTGTTTTTTTGAAGGAGTTTATTTAGGTAACTTAAGTCGATTTTATCTCCTGCTAAAGGCAGGTAGGACACTTCTACTCCTTTAAGTTTTAAGTGATTTAAAGGACGAAGGACGGAGTTGTGTTCCGCAATTGAAGTAATTATGTGATCTTTTTCATGTAAAAGTGAATTTAAAACCAAGTTGAGGGCAGTAGTGACATTTGCACAGAGGGACACGTTAAGTGCCTTCACACCAAAAAGTTTCCCCAACTCTTCTCGCAAATCGTAAAGGGCTCTTAAAGAATTTAAAGACATTTCATAGGAGCCTCTGTTGGGGTTTGCGAAATGACGAGAGTTAATAGCTTCCATTACGGCTATGCCTACTGGCTCAGGCTTTATTAAAGTTGTTGATGCATTGTCCAAGTAAATCATTTAAGATCGTAAATCCCTTCTATATTTTCTCTACCTAAAATTTTCATAACGTCCTCCAAATTTTCTCCCACTTTAAGACCGAAGCCGCAGTCCGATGTGACCCAAGATGGGAGAGTGATAAGGCGGGTCCTTAAGTCCTTAGTCTTTTTCTCCGCTTCCATGGCATAGTTTACCGACTTAAAGGTTAATAGTTTGTAACTCAACAGGGTTTCACTGTCCTGTAATGTATTTGCAAATCTACAATCTTGTCCATATTTGTCACTTGTCCCACTTTAAGCTCTTCCTTTAAGTTGTAGTTGCCTAAGCAAAGGCCGCAGGAGAGTACAGTCGTACCCTTTGATTCCAATTTTTTAAGGTCGGCTACGGTGTTTTCATTTATTGTGGAAAGCCTTACGCCGTGATTGTAAAGGACTACATATGTGGGAACTTGGTCTTTTTCTGAAAGGGAGTAGAGAAATCCTTCCAGAAGTTTTTTGGAAAATTCTTCATCGCCAACGCCAAGTTCATCTGATGAAAAGACTACAATAAATTCCTCCTTGCTGTAGTCTTGTTCAAGCTTTTTGTCCCTATCTTTTTTAAATTTTACCTTGTAGACCTTGTCTTCCTTTTCCACCTCTGTGTTGTAGCCCAATTGGTCCGCCATCTTGGATAGATTTTCAGTTGCGATTTCATTGTCTACAAGGACTGCAAATTCCTTGGGGTTTTCTTCTTTAATTAACTTTTTCGTAAGTATTACAGGTCTTGGGCAAAGAAGTCCAAGTGCATCGATTTCTTTCATTTTTTACCTCACTATTATTTTTTTATCTTGAGTGGGAATTATTTCTCCCACAATTGCTGCGGGAATTCCTGCAGCTTTCAACTCTTCCAAAGCTTTTTCTCCGTCTTCTGCAAGTGCCACCAAAAGTCCACCTGATGTTTGGGGATCAAAAAGGACTTCTTCCAAGGCAAAGTCGTGGATTTCAAAGTCCACCAAGTCGGAGTAAGACTTTCTGTTGCGCTGACCTCCTGCAGTAAAGAGAAATTCTTCTGCAGCCTCCTTGGCACCGGGAAGTATTTTTAAATTCTTTGAATAAATTACAGCTGTGTCTGAGACCATTTCACTTAAGTGACCTATAAGACCGAAGCCTGTCACATCGGTCATGGCATTTACTTTGTACTTTTTAAGTATTTCACAGGCGTACTTGTTTAAAGTCCTCATGGATTCTACTGCACCTTCAAAGTACTTATCCTCACATTCATCCACAGTTCTTGCAGATGAGAGTAGGGACACGCCCAATGGCTTTGTAAGTATTAATTTGTCCCCCACTCTTGAAGAGTTGTTGTTGTAAATTTTTTGGGGATTTAAGATTCCCATGACACAAAGTCCATATTTTATCCGTGGGTCATGAATGGAATGGCCGCCCACCAAGCTACACTGGGCCTCTTTAAGTTTTGCAGCTCCGCCCTTTAATATTTCTTCCAAAATACTTCTGTCTTCCTCTTCTGGAAAGCAGACTAAGTTAAGTGCTGCCACAGGCTCGCCACCCATGGCATAAATATCAGACAGGGCATTTGCCGCCGCAATTTCTCCAAAGACAAAGGGGTCTTCTACCATTGGAGGAAAGAAGTCACAGGTAAGTGCCACTGCTATATCGTCACTTAATTTTATAATGGCGGCATCGTCATTTTTTGTAAAGCCTTCCAAGACTTCCTTTCTCTTAAATACTTCCAATATGTCTAAAGTTGTTTTTAAAGAGGAGGCTGAAATTTTTGCGTTACAACCTCCGCATACTTGAAGCTTCATCGTTTCACCTCTACATTCACTATAACACTTTAAAAAATTTTTTAAAACAACTATAATAAAGTTATGTTTAAAGCGATAGATTATGAAGAAATTTTAAAATTTAAAAATCCTCTCTTTATTGACTTGCGAAGTGAAGGAGAGTTTGAAGACGGGACAATTTTAGGGGCAATATCCATGCCTTTACTTTCAAATGAGGAGAGAAAAATTGTAGGTACTCTCTATGTGTCAGGAGATTTAAAGGGAGCAAAGGAAAAAGGTGTGGAGTTTTTTGCACCTAAGCTTACGGATTACTATAGGCGCATTTCTCAAATGGAAGATGAGCATGAAGTTATCCTTTTTTGTTCTAGGGGAGGTTTTCGTTCTACTGCACTTTTTAATCTCTTAAAGACCTTGGGACACAATGTCTACAAGTTAAATTATGGATACAAGTCATATAGGAAATATGTCCTTAACTTTATGGACACCTTTAAGGATTACAAGTATGTGGTTCTTAAAGGCTACACTGGATGTGGCAAGACGGCAATTTTAAAAGAGCTAAGGAAGCGAGGAGAGAATGTCCTTGACCTTGAAGGACTTGCAAGACACAGAGGATCCCTCTTTGGGGGAATAGGCATGGGCTTGCAGCCTTCTCAAAAGACCTTTGAGTCGGAGCTTATGGAAAGCTTTAAAAGTTTTAAACAAGGTCCGGTCTTTGTAGAAGGAGAATCTTCACGCATAGGAAGCATAAATCTTCCTGCGAAACTTATAAAGGCTATGAAACAGACAGATAAAGTTTTTTTAATTGAGGACACAATTGAAAGAAGAAAAGAGCGAATTAAGTCCGACTATTTAAGCGACTATGGATTGGAGAAAAAAGAAGAGATTATCTTGGCATTTGAAAATTTAAAGAGATATATAAGTGCAGAGAGATACGAAAATTATTTGAAGTTGGTGGATGAAGAAAACTTCGATCTTATAATTAAAGACTTGATAATAAAATACTATGACGCCAATTACTCTATAAAAAAGGGCAAAATTTTTTATAAAGTTTTTAATGAAGATATTAAAAAATCCTGTGACACAATACTTAA
>CABTZF010000008.1 GCA_902489255.1 uncultured Peptoniphilus sp.
AGAGACTCGAGCTAACGAGCCTCCCCAATATTTGACATAGAGCCATTTTAAAGCTCATGAAATAAAAAAGCCAGAGCATGTAAAATGCTCCGACAAAAAATTTCTAATAGCTTATTTTATTAAATTAACAAAATATTCCTTCAAATAATTTCTAGTCTTTTGAGAATTATATAAAAAATTATTATTCTAGTGAAAGAATACTTTTATCTAAATATATATTTTTTTCTATTCTTTTATTTTATTTAAATATTCAAGTATATTTTTTTCATAGCCAATATTTTTAGGTCTATAATATTCCTTATTTTGAAACTCATGAGGTAAATATTCCTGATTTACATATGAATTCTTATAATCATGCGGATATAAATACTTTTCGTTTGTTTTATTTGCCGGATTATTAGGATCTCTCAGGTAGGTTGGAATTGTGCCGTGCTCACCTTTTCTTACATCTTCAATAGCTTCATTTATTCCAACATAACTTGCGTTGGATTTGGGAGATGATGCAAGATAGGTTGTGCATTGGGCTAAAATTATCCTGGCTTCTGGCATCCCCACAGCATTAATATTTTGAAAACACGCTGATGCTACAACCATACCCAACGGATTTGCATTCCCAACATCCTCTGATGCAGATATTATAAGTCTTCTGGCAATAAATTTTATATCTTCACCGGCTTCTAACATCTTTGCCAAATAATATAAAGCAGCATTTGCATCCGACCCTCTTATTGACTTAATAAAAGCTGAAATTGTATCATAATGCTCATTAGCTCCATTATCATAAATAAGATTTTTTTTCTGCATTGAATTTTCCATATCTTCCAATGTCAGTTTTAATGAATCACCTGTTTTTTCAGTTGAAAGGATAGCAATTTCCAGCGAGTTTAAAATAAATCTCCCATCTCCTGATGCATTTCTAATTAAAAAATCTCTAGCTTCTTTTGATAATTCTATATTTAATTTGCCAAAGCCCCTAACTTTATCAGTAAGGGCCCTATCAATAAGTTTATTAAGTTCTTCATTATTTAAGGCTACAAAATTTAAAATCTTCATTCTTGATATAAGAGCCTTATTAATTTCAAAATATGGATTTTCAGTAGTTGCTCCGATTAAAATAATAATTCCCTTCTCAACATAGGGTAGAAGTGCATCTTGTTGAGTTTTATTAAATCTGTGAATCTCATCTATGAAGACTATAGTTTCAATGTTTGAAAATTTAAAATTATCTTCAGCTGTTTGTAAAACTTCTCTTAATTCTTTAATATTTGAAGTAACTGCGGAAAGTTCCACAAAATTTTTATTAGTAATATTTGCTATTATTTTAGCCAATGTTGTCTTTCCGACTCCGGGCGGTCCATAAAATAACATAGATGTGATTCTGTCGCTTTTTATAAGTCTAGTGAGAAATTTACCCGGTCCTAAAATGTGAGTTTGCCCGACAAATTCTTCTAGATTTATAGGTCTACACCTATCTGCCAAGGGTGCTTTATTTTCTAAATTTTTTTGCATATTTAAGTCAAACAGATTCATTTTTTATTCAATATCTTTTCCAATTCATCAACAAAGCTTTGCAGATCTTTAAATTCTCTATATACAGAAGCGAATCGTACATAAGATACCTCATCTAAATTTTTTAGCTCTTCCATTACCATCTCACCAATTTCTCTTGAAGAGACTTCTTTTTTCATGGTATTTTGAATTTTCTTTTCTATCCTATCTACTGCGTTTTCAATATCTTCTCTTGAAACGGGCCTTTTTTCGCATGATTTAATCATACCATTAATAATCTTATCTCTGTCGAAGGCTTGCCTTGTATCATCTTTTTTTATTACCATAATAGGTGAGGATTCAATTTTTTCATAGGTTGTAAACCTACCCTTACACTTTATACATTCTCTTCTTCTTCTAATGGTATTATCTTCAGTTGGCCTTGAATCAATAACTTTTGATTCTTGATGTGAACAAAATGGGCATTTCATAAATTACCTTCCTAAATAAATAGAGCGGATAGAAATCCGCTCGCTTAAAAAAAATAATTATTTATTTCTATTTACTCTTAAGAATGATGGGATTTTCAATTCACCATTATCTTCTTCACTATCTTTTATATTTTTAGCAACAAGTTTAGCTTTTCCTTTATTTTCTTTAGCTTCATCCTTATATTGATCAAATTCAGTTGCAATAACTGTAATCTTAACTTGATCTTTAAGAGATTCGTCAATACCTGCACCAAAAATTATATTAGCATCTTCATCTACACATTCACGAATAAGATCGGCTGCTTCATTTACTTCAAATATTCCAAGGTCATTACCTGCAGTAATATTAAGTAATACTGATTTTGCACCTTCTATGGACGTTTCTAGTAATGGTGAATTTATAGCAAGTTTTGCTGCTTCTGTTGCCCTATCATCCCCTGATGCAATTCCTATTCCCATATGTGCGATTCCCTTATCATACATAATTGTTTTAACATCAGCAAAATCAAGATTAATAAGATTCGGTACAGAGATTAAATCAGAAATTCCTTGAATACCTTGTTTTAATATTTCATCAGCCATTTCAAAAGCTTCTGAAAAACTTGTTTTTTTGTCAGAAATACTTAATAGTCTATCATTTGGTATTATTACCAAAGTATCAACTTTATCTTTTAATGATGAAATACCCTTTTCTGCAGACTTAGACCTCTTAAATCCTTCAAAAGCAAAAGGTTTTGTTACTACACCTACGGTAAGTAGTCCAAGTTCTTTAGCAACTTGTGCAATTACAGGAGCTGCTCCCGTTCCTGTTCCTCCACCCATTCCGGCAGTAATAAATACCATATCAGCTCCTTGTAGGGCTTCTTTAATTTCATCAATTGATTCTTCAGCTGATTCTTGACCAACTTCCGGATTAGCACCTGCACCAAGTCCTTTTGTTACTTTCTCGCCAATTTGAATTTTATTATCTGCTAAGGAAGATTTAAGCGCTTGTCTATCAGTATTGAAAGCATAAAATTCAACGCCCTTAATTCCTGCACTTATCATTCTGTTTACAGCATTAGTACCGCCACCACCGACGCCAACAACTTTAATCTTGGCAAAATCATCATGATCCATATCAAATTCTAACATATATATCCTCCTCATATAATAAAAATACTTATAGTCTATTTCAGATTATTCTTTGCATTAATCTTATTTTATAGAAAATCTGTCAAATAGTCAACAACAAAGTCTTATTTTCGATATTTTAAGCCCCTTATAAATCTTCATTAAATTTTTTAATGGCGTATTATAAACCGCTAGTAATTTAATTAGAATCTTTTTTATCAAAAATGTCTTCTTCTTTAGTATCCGTTTCTACAACAATTGGATTTTCAGATTTTTCCATTTGTATATAACTAACATTTTTTCCGGTGTTTTTTATATCTTGTAATATTAATTTTAACATATTTAACTTATATTCGATATTACTATATGACCCAAATTCTACTTTTATACCCTCAACTGTTTCAAATGTAGCTACCGAATCAAGTAGTTTTATTGATTTTATATTGCCCTCTAAGTTAAATTTTTTATCCCTTAATTTGTTTAGAAGTTCTATCTTATCAACCGAATCTTTATCCTGTAGAATATAGTCGCCGACATTAAAATTTTCTATATCAACTCCATATAGATCAATCAAATTTGAATTTTTACTTGTTGATTTTTCCAATATTCTGAAATTCTCATCAATTAAATTAAATTCTTTTTTTTGAATTTGATAATAGGGATTTCTTTCTTCAATTTTAATACTTAAAGTTCCGCCCAGCTTGAAATTCATCTT
Organism: uncultured Peptoniphilus sp.; assembly: GCA_902489255.1. Taxonomy (GTDB): domain Bacteria; phylum Bacillota; class Clostridia; order Tissierellales; family Peptoniphilaceae; genus Peptoniphilus_A. The sequence goes on from CABTZF010000008.1 coordinate 3,808, forward strand.
TACATTTTTTACATAGGCTATCGTCTTAATACTTTTTATTCTATTTTTTTTTGATATGTTATAATATTTTTCCCCTATATTGAGCTTAGATTTTTTTAATATTTCTTCTCTCTTAACTTTATTTATACCGCTTACATTAATATCTTTAATTTTAAATAGTACAGAATGTTTAATTGCAAATATTATTAAGAAAATAACTGAAAAAAAGATAAAAAATCTGGAGATTATTCTAATAATTTTCCTTAATTTTCTATTTCTTCTTTTTCTAACTTTTTCTATTTTCTTCATAACATCACTCGTTTATATTAATTTAATAATTTCATTAACAATTTCTTCAACAGCCTTAGGATTCCCTATCTTCTTAGAATTTTCCGCCATCATTTTTCTGTAACTGTCATTATTTATAATTTCTTCTATAGTATCAAATAAAAGTTTTCCTGTTAACTTATCTTCAGTTATTACAATGCTTGCATTTTTATCCTTGTAAGAGTTCGCATTAAAAACTTGATGGTTCCCCGCAGTATAAGCCTTAGGTATTAAGATTGATGCAAGTCCTACGGCTGAAATTTCTGCCAAAGTCATTGCAGAAGAAGATGCTATAACTAAATCAGCAGCCATCAGATACTTCGGTACTTCAAATGAGTAGTCTAATATTTTTACATTTTCGGGTATATCAACATTCTTAATAAAATCTTCATAATGTTCTCTGCCTGTTACATGAACTAATTTAAAATCTATTTTAAAGTTTTTTTGTAAAATTTCTTTAATCGCTTCATTAGTAGATTCTTGTCCACCGCTTCCGCCAAACGAAAATACAAATTTTTCATTATTATCTAATTTTAACTCATTTCTTGCCTTATTTCTATCAATATGTAAAAAATCATTTCTGATTGGATTTCCTGTAAAAATTATATTAGGATTTTTAAAATATTTTTTAGCTTCTTTGAAATTTAAAAAAATTAAATCTGCTTTTTTAGATAAAAATCTGTTTGTTTTGCCCGGATAAGCATTTTGTTCTTGTATTATTGTCATTATACCTTTTTGTTGGGCCTTTAAAACGATTGGGCAGCAGACATATCCACCGGTTCCTATAACAATATCAGGTTTAAACTCATCAATAATTTTATTGCTTTCATTTAATCCTCTCATTAAATTTACCATTGTTATTATAATTTCCTTATTAATCTTTTTTCTTGGCAAACCGGATATATGAATTGGTTTAAATTCATATCCTTTTTTTGTAACAAGTTCCTCCTCGAGTGAATCTTTTTTCCCTACATAAAGTATTTCCGCTTCTTTATCTTTTCTTTTTAACTCGTCACAAATAGCCAAGGCAGGGTAAATATGCCCGCCGGTGCCTCCCCCGCTTAATATATATCTCATTGATTTCCTCCCTTTGAAATTTTTAATAACAAACCGATTGCAGCCATACTCATAACAAGAGCAGTACCCCCATAAGAAATGAAAGGCAGAGTGATACCTGTAACTGGCAAAATTTTACATGTAACACCAATATTAAAAAATGCTTGAATTCCTAAATATGTTGTCAATCCTATCGCTGTAAATTTATAAAATAAATCATCTGTATCGGTTGCTATTTTAAAACCCCTATAAATTAAAATAATATATAGAAAAATTAAAAATGTTGCACCGACAAATCCAAATTCCTCACATATTACTGAAAAAATAAAATCTGTATGGGCTTCCGGTAAATTTGCATATTTTTGTTTTGATTGAAAAAATCCGCTTCCTGTATAGCCGCCAAGAGCAATAGCATATAGGGATTGAGTAATCTGATATAAATCATCGCTTAAGTCCTGTCCTGAGGATGAAAAAAGACCTATTATTCTCTCTCTTCTAAATTTACTCCCAGGACCCATTAAGATTACTGCCATTACTCCAATACCTACAATTAAGATAATAATAAACTCTTTTTTTGATATTCCTGCAGATGTAAACATGGCAAATAATGCAACACCTATTACTACTGCCGTTGAGAAGTCCTTTACCATAATTGGAAGTATTGAGAATCCCATTATTACCAAAATAGTAACAAAAATTGAATCTTCTCTGATTTTATTAAAATTGTTTGCCAAAAACTTAGCTAAGTAAACAATTGATGCAACTTTCAAAAGGTCTGAAGGTTGAAAAGCAAAAATTTCTCTTCCGGCTCTTTCTATCTTTATCCACCTAACTTGTCCATTTACCAATTTACCCATAGGTGTCCACAATAAAAAAATCAATAGAATACTAACTATATATATCCAGTTAATATTTTTTTTTATAAACTCTTTATCAACTCTTAAAATAAATAAAATCGTAAAAATGCCCAATAACATCCAAACCATTTGTCTTTTAAGATAATAAAATCTACCAACATTATATTTAATTGTTGTGGGAAATGATGCAGACGCAACTGCAAGTAGTCCAAAAATAATAAGTGTAATTACATCAAGTAAAAGAATTAAATCAACTTCTTTTATCTGATTTTTTATTTTTAATTTCAAGAGAATAGCTCCTTAACAATTTTTTTGAAATGTTCTCCTCTTTCTTCATAAGAATTATACATATCCCAAGATGCGCATGCAGGTGAAAGAAGTATAGAATCTCCAACCTTTGCAAAGTTTTGTGCCAAATTTACTGCCGCCAGTAAATCTTTCACTATATATACTTCTATATTGTTAGTCTTTGCAGCTTTTGCCATTTTGGGTGCTGTTTGTCCAAATAGAATTAAGCATTTTAAATAAGGGGAAATTTCTTTCATTAAGATATTAAATTCACTCCCCTTATCATATCCGCCGCCGATAAGTAGAGTTTTATCCGGCATTGCCTTTACTGCAACAATAGTGGAGTCGGGATTGGTTCCCTTTGAATCATTATAGTAATTTACCCCATTTATTTTTCCAATAAATTCAATTCTATGTTCTACACCGGAAAATAGTTTAATGCTTTGCCTTATAGTATCATTATCAACCCCACAAATTTTTGAAATAATTATTGCTGCCATTACATTTTTAATATTGTGGATTCCTGGTATTATAATATCTTTAATGTCTATAATTTCTTCAATTTCATTATCATTAAAATAGATTTTATTGTTATCTAAATAGCAACCTTTAATATTTTTTTCTTTAATCGAGAAATAATATACTTTTGATTTTATTTCTTTTAAATCATTTCTGGATCTATCATCATAATTTATAACTGCGAAGTCATCTTTATCTTGATTTGCAAATATTTTATATTTTGCTTTTCTATAATTATCTTCAGTTTTATGCCAATCGAGATGGTCCTTTGTCACATATGTTAACAGTGCAATTTTAGGTTTGAATTTAATAGTGTCCTCTAATTGAAATGATGAGGCTTCTATAACAATATAATCATTTTCATAAGCATCCAGGGCTATATCAGATATTCCTACGCCAATATTACCAACAACATAGGTTTTATAAAGCCTACTCAGTATTTGACCAACCAATGTTGTAGTAGTTGTCTTCCCGTTAGTTCCTGTAATGGCTATTAGATTTTTGCACCTACTAATGTTGTATGCAAATTCCAGATCACTCATAATTGTTATTCCCAATTCTCTTGCTTTCTCTAAAAGCGGATGAAATGGATATATGCCCGGACTTTTGATTATAAAATCAATGTATTTTAAGTCTTCATCTTTATAAACTACAAAATCTTCATTTATTTCTTTTAAATTTAGATCCTTATTTTCGTCATAAACATAAACCTTACACGGCAACTTTTCAAGTGCCCTCAAACATGATTTTCCTGTTACCCCAAGGCCCAATACTAGGATTTTTTTATCTCTAAACATAATACTCCTAAAAAATCATAAAATAAGCTACTATACAAAGTATCAACTCAGCTAAACAAAAAGTTAATACAACTCTTTTTTCACTCCATCCCTTCTGTTCAAAATGATGATGGATTGGACTCATTAAAAAAACTCTCTTTCCCCTAGTTTTAAAACTTATAACTTGAATAATTACAGAAAGTGTTTCGATAAAATAAATTCCACCTGCTACCGGAAGAATTAAAGGTAAATTTAATAATACAGCTACTGCGGAAACTGCACCTCCTAAAGCTAGTGACCCTGTATCTCCCATGAAAACTTTAGCAGGATATTTGTTATAATACAAAAATCCAAGTAAAGCTCCAATTAGGCACAGACAAAAACTGAAAATTTCTATTTTCCCTAACTTATAGGCACAAATAGCAAAAAATCCCAAACAAATAATAGTTACACCACTTGACAAGCCATCAAGACCATCGGTTAAATTTACTGAATTTACTGTCCCCACAATAACAAAAAGTATAAATGGAATATATAGGATTCCAAAAGAAACATAGGTTTTTATAAAAGGTAAAAAAACTCCTGTGTGCATATATCTGGAATTAAACTGATAATATAAAAGAATAATACTTACAAAAATTTGTAATAAAAGTTTTTGTAGGGCCGTCAGTCCTAAATTCCTTTTCTTTACAACTTTTATATAATCATCAATAAATCCAACTGCTCCAAAACTTAGGGTTGAAAACAAAAGCATAAAAACCGCTAACTTAAAATTTCTAAATAAAATAGTTGTTAAAACTAATGTTGCAAGAAAAATTATTCCTCCCATTGTTGGAGTCCCGTTCTTTTTTAAATGTTCTCTTGGTCCATCTTCTCTTATGCTTTGGGATGCTTTTAATTTTCTTAATACCGGTATTAACAAATTCCCGATTAATAAAGAAATTATTAAATTAACTAATATTAGCTCAAAAGTTTTCATTTTAATCACCATCTATTTTTAATGCTTTTTGTATAATCAATAGAATATTTTAATTTAATTTACTTTATAATTTTATTCAATCTATCTTATGAACTTAACCTTTAATTTTAAATTATTATCTTTCTATTTAACTATTATCAAAATTTGCTTAGTCAGTTTTAACACTATTTAAGTTGTTGTTTTCAGAATCTGAATCTATCACTTCCAAAGTAACTTCTACATTCTGATTTCTATCAATTTTTTGTCCTCTTTCAGGCTTTTGTGAAATAAAATAGCCATCGCCTTTGATATTATACTCTAATTTCAAATTTTTTAAAATACTGACAATTTCTCTTTTACTCTTTCCTGAAAGATCAGGCATAATAATTGTATCTTTATCATTATTATCAACTGCTAAGTCCACAATAGAATCTCTTAATACCTCAATGCCTGCTGACGGATTTTGACCGATTATAACTGCTGTATCTTTAATTTGTTCTATATTTGTATTAAACCTTAAACCGCGTTCAATTAAAAGCTTGCCTCCGTCTTCAAGAAGCTTTCCATTTATGTCGGGAATCTTAACATATTCTCTACCTTCTTCTTCAACTTTTTCAGTTTTTGGAATCTTTAAATAGTTTAAGGTTCTGTCCATAATTTGTCCTGCCACCGGTGCGGCGACAGCTCCACCCAAAATTTCTCCCTTGGGATTTTCAACAATTACTAAAACAGTAATCTTAGGATCCTGAATTGGTGCAACTCCAACAAAAGATGCTATATAAGCATCCTCATATCCCTTACCATCAGCTCTTGCAATTTCTGCTGTACCTGTCTTTCCGCCTACTCTATAACCTGGAACTTTTGCTCTTTTCCCAGTACCATCTGTAACTACTTTTTCCATCAAACTTCTCATTGTATCAGACGTTGACTGAGAAATTACCCTCCTCATGAGCTTAGTTTCTTTTTTTTCTATAACATTGTCATTTTCATCAATAATTTCTTTAATAATTCTCGGCTTATTTAAATAACCACCATTAGCTATTGCTGAAACTGCATTTATTAATTGAATTGGCGTAAGAGCAATACCATGACCATAAGACATTGTTGCAAGCCTTACCTTGCTTATATCTTCAATTCCATTCGGAATTAATCCGGTTGATTCTCCATTTAATTCAATACCGGTTTTTTCTCCAAGACCAAATGCTTTTATATATCTTAAAAAATTTTCTTTTCCTAATTCTAAACCAATTTTTACAAAAGATATATTACAAGATTCTTCAAGGGCTACGGTCATAGTCTTGGTTCCTCTTTCATGAGTAGTACAATTTAAGACCGAACCGTCAATATTTATTTTCCCAGTACATTCATATTTTTTATCTGGGTTTGTAGTATCTTCTTCAATAGCTGATGAAGCAGTTATGAGCTTAAATGTTGAACCTGGTTCGTATTGGTCATTAATATTGAAGTTTCTCCAATTATCATACCAAATATTCATTTTTTCTTTATCTGTGTAAGATTTCCAATTCTTTTCTTGTTCTGGAGTTATTGGATCCTTTGGCTTGTTTAAATTAAAGTCAGCTTTTGATGTCATGGCCAAAATCTCACCATTTTTAGTGTCCTGAACAATTACTGCAACATGGTCTGCTTGGTTTATCTTTAGTGCATCCTCTGCCGCAGATTCTATAAATTGTTCAATATTGGAATCAATTGTTGAAACAACTGAATATCCTTCTTTAGGAGCAAATGTTTCTTCATCAGTCAATGGTATTATATTGTGGGCATTATCCTTTTGGCTAACATTTTTCCCCGGAATTCCTGTAAGTTCTTCATCAAAAGATGCTTCTATGCCGTATTGACCCATGTTTTCATCATTAGTAAAACCAATTACATGCGATGCTAAATTATTAAAAGGATAATACCTTCTTGTTACATCATCTACAGACATTGCCTTCAGATTTGGCTTTTTTTGCTTACTAAAATTTCCTCTTCTTTCCCTTAACTTTATTGCCATTGCCCTATCAATATTTGAAACAAGTCTTACTACTTTAGAACCTACCATTTTTTCAAGAAGTTCATCCTCATCAACTTTACAAATATCTGCAATTATTTCTGCATCTTCACTTATAATAATTCTTTTTCTTTTTTTAAATTCCACATCAGATTCATTTTTACCTTGTTCAAGAAAATCCATATTATAAAATACATTTGCCTTGGAAATATTTAAAGCTAATTCTTTTTTATTTCTATCATAAATTATACCTCTGTTAGAAGTTATAACTTCGGATTTAGTAATTTGATTTAAAGCATCTATAGTTAATTTTTCAGATTCGACTACTTGTATATATAGTAATCTAAAAATAATTATAATAAATAAAAGAGCTAGAACAAGAAAAAATATAAGTGCATAGTTGTTAATTGCTTGCCTTTTATTAAGGACTATATTTTTATCTTTTCTAGCTTTAAATTTAGTATTCCTCAACTTATCCCCCTAATTCTTGTTGAAAGATCTTAGAACTGACACTATAGGGCTCAAAAAAACGTTGTAATTAACGTCCCCTTCAGTTTCTTTGGATTTTGTATCTATGTACACTATCTGCCAGTCATCAGGATAAACCATTCCTAATTTATACATAGCAATATCTGCTACCTCTATTTGTGATTTAATTCCCTTTAAGTCTCCTGCAAGGGTCATTTTTGTTTTAGTTAATTCATTTATTTCATGCTTTGTCGACAAAATTTGTCTATCTAAATTAGCTATTTGTGAGTACATGAAAGTATTTGCTGCAATTGCTATGACAACTATTATTAATGTTAGTAAAAATGGTCTGTTTTTAAAAATGGCGTTATTACTAAACATATTATATCTTTTTTTTGAAATTTTTGTTTTTTTAATTAGTATTTTTGCCATATCTTACCTCTAGCTTTTCAGCTACTCTGAGTTTTGCACTGTGACTTCTATTATTCTCTATAATTTCTTCTTTACTTGGAGTTATAGGCTTCCTTGTAATTATCTTAATTTCTCTTTCTTTAGAACATGTACAGATGATTTGCTTTGGTGGGCAGATGCAATCACTATAAAGATACTTAAAAGCATTCTTTACAATCCTATCCTCTAAAGAATGAAAGGATATAATTGCAATTCGCCCACCCGGATTTAATCTTCTTACAAACTTATAAACAGAATCCCTTAATACATCAAGCTCATGATTAACTTCAATTCTCAAAGCTTGAAAGGTCCTTTTAGCTGGATGCGGACCATCTTTTCTTGCTGCTTTAGGAATGGCTTTCTTTATCAGGTCAACTAATTCAAAAGTTGTATCTATCGGTTTATATTCTCTTTCTTTAACAATTATATTCGCTATTCGTTTTGCCCAAATATCTTCCCCATAATCTCTTATTATTTTAGCTAGAGCTTCTTCAGAATAAGTATTAACTATGTCCCATGCTGTAAAATCAGAATCTGTATCCATCCTCATATCAAGTTTTGCATTAAACCTATAAGAGAATCCCCTCTCTTCGTTGTCTAATTGGTATGATGATACACCTAAATCCAATAAAACACCGTCAACCTTTTCTATCTCAAGTGAATCTAAAATTTTTTCAAATTCTCTATAGTTCGATTTAAATAGTTTTACATTTGTATAATTTTTCAGGACTTCTTTTGATTTTTCAAGAGCATTCTCATCTTGATCAATACCAATTAACATGCCGGTATTTTTTAACTCTTTAGCGATTCCTAAGCTGTGACCGGCTCCTCCAATTGTCGCATCAATATAAATACCACCTTGTCTAACGCATAAATTTTTCAAAACTTCATCATAAAGAACACTCTTATGCTTGAAATCTATCATATACCCAGCTCTGACATTTTTTCAGCCAATTCTTCATAAGATAAACCTTCTTCAGAATTGTATTTTTTCCAATTTTCTTCCGACCATATTTCCGCCCTGTTTGAAAGACCTATTATTACGGAAGAATCCTTAATATTAGCATATTCTCTTAAATTTTGAGGAATTAAGACTCGTCCTTGCTTGTCCATTGAACAATCACAAGCACCTGAGAAAAATGTCCTTACGAATGAACGAACAGCTTTATTTGTCATTGGTAAATCTTTTAATTTATTTTCGATTTTTTCCCACTCATCATTGGGATATAAAAATAAACATTCATCAAGTCCCTTAGTCATAACAAAATAACTGAGGTCTTCTCTAAATTTAGATGGAATTGTAAGCCTCCCTTTCGGGTCCAGACTGTGATAGTATTCACCAATTAACATAATTATTCACCACTTTATTCCACTTATAACCATTTTCTTCCACTTGACCTTATTTTACTACAAAATGAGTCTACTTGCCATTAAAAATTAATAATTTTTAAAATAAGGACTTAAGTCCTTTTGACTATAAAAGATCATAAAAAAACAAACCTTTGAAAAGTTAGTCTAATTTATAATAAAAAACCGCAACACTGAACAATTAAAAATGGATCTATAATAATTTCGAAGTTAGAAACAGCAAATTATTGTAGCCACGTTTAGTGTATACGGTTTATCTATAAGCTAAAACTTTAAAAAGGTTGTCTTTAAGAATACTATTTTTTAATTATTAATTTTTTTAGGCTTATCTGCTATAAAGAAAAAGTCACTTCCTTCTCCTAATTTTGAATTTACTCCAAACTTGAATTTATGGATATTTAATATTGTTTTTACTATATATAAGCCAAGTCCTGTTCCTACTGCAGGTCTTGTGTGATTATTAGAAACTCTATAGAATCTATCCCAAATATCATTAATATCCTTATCAGCAATTCCAATCCCATGGTCAATGCAATGAAAAATTACCCCATCTTCTTCTTCAATAACCTTTAATATTATCTTGTTATCTTCTTTAGAATAGTTAATTGCATTATTTATAAAGTTATAAACAACTTGTTCGATTTTACTCTTATCAGCAAATATCCTAGTATCCCCATGAGTAAAAATTTCAAAGTTAATCGGACTTCCTCTGAAGAATTGAAATCTCTTAGCAACTTTTTCAACTATTTCAGATAAATCAAATTCTATCCTTTTAATTTCGTCCAGTTCAGATTCGATTTTTGATAAATCAAGCAAATCATTTACAAAATTAGTTAGGTTGTCGGCTTCAGATATTATGGTATTTAGATGATCATTTCTCAATTTTTCATTATTTCCTGAAATATCTCTTATCATTTCACCATAAGATTTAATAACTGTTAAGGGCGTTTTTAAATCATGACTTACATTTGCTATTAAATCTTTTCTTACTTCAATTGTCTTTGTTAGTTCATCCTTAGCATAATTTAGGGTGTTTGAAAGATTATCAATTTCCGTATAATCTCCCTTTTTAAATACAACATTATAATCTCCATCGGCTAAAGCTTTGGCTGTATTTGACATAATAACAAGCGGTCTTGAAAGCCTCTTTGATAAAAAATATGCTAAAAATAATCCTGAAAACAAAGACAGGATGGTGACAATAATTAATATTCTTTTTGTAACATCAACCGTTACATCTACAGGCTTTAGTATAGTATCAATAAGAACATAATGTTTTTTACCGCCTTCTTCTCCCAAATAACCTGAATATATAATCCTTGGTTCGGATTGTTCTTCGAATCTCATTGTTGTTACTTTATATTTTATATTTTCCCCATCAAGTACTCCGAAAAATCTTTCAAAAGTATCTCTGGGCATATAATTTCTTGAACTTTTAATTAGCTGAAACCATGTAATTGGGTATAAAAATACACCATCTTCATCTAAAACAGAAATATTAAGACCCTTTGTATTTGCATAGGTTGTTAAAATATCCTGAAAATTCTCACTATTATACTCATTCCTTAATGTATTTCCAACTTTTGTTACTTCATGAATTTTTAAAGATTCATATACGTAGCCAAATAAAACCGTTTGTAAAAGCCATAAGGTTAGTAAAATAATTATTGAAAATCCTGAAAAATATGTCCAAAGTTTAAAGAGAATGCTGTTTTTGTCAATTTTTAGTTTATTAATTTCATTATTCTCTTGTGTCAAACTTATATCCTACTCCTCTGACTGTTACTATAAATTTTCTATAATCCTTTATTGAATTTCTTAGCATTTTTATATGAGTATCAACAGTTCTGTCATCCCCAAAGAAATCATAACCCCAGACCTTATTTAATAGGGTTTCTCGTGAAAGTGCTATGTTTTCATTTTTTACCAAAAAAACCAACAAGTCATATTCCTTTGGTGTCATGTCCACTTTTTGATCATCAACAAACACTACCCTACCGTCAAGATCAATTTTTAATCCTTCATAGGCTAAAATTTCATTATTTGATGATTTATTATTTCTATTTACTATAACATTAAGTCTTGCCATAAGTTCCTTTGGTGAAAATGGTTTTGTTACATAATCATCTATACCTATTTCAAAGCCAAATAGCTTATCATATTCTTCTCCTCTTGCAGAAAGCATAAGAACCGGTATTTCTTTAATCCTTTTTATTTCTTTGTAGGAAGAAAATCCATCTAATCTTGGCATCATTATATCCATTACAATTACGTCAATATCATTATTCTCCTTGACTTTTTCTATTGCATCAATGCCATCAACTGCCTCAATAACTTCATGTCCTTCAAACTCGGCATATGTTTTTATCACTTCTCTTATTTTCTTTTCATCATCAACAACTAAAATTTTAAACATACAATCACCTGATTTTATTTAATCTTATAATTGTGTACATTATATGAAATAATAATAAAAAAATAAAGACTAAAAAAAGTCGGTAAAACCGACTTTTAATTTATTAATATTTAGAAGAATATGAATATTCATTTGTAAAAGGCAATTGTTTTATTTGTTCATCTCTTATTTTAAACCTGAATTCTTCATCATTTAATCTCTTATCTGATTGGAATTCATAATAAGAAAGAACCGGTCCTCTACCTAAATATACTTTTCCGTTCAATGAATATACAACATACATATCATGTGCATATCCCAAGCCTACTTCTTGTACATCTCCTTGATTAAGACCCCAAGTGTTTGCCGTAATATTCATAATATCAGCAACGACAGCCATATCTCTTTCAGATGAATCATTAATTTCCCAAAATCCTTTTACATTTGGATTTACAAAAGATATAAATATATTTTCCATTTCCCCGCCAATGTATTTTAATCTTTCATTAGCCTCTTTTGACAAAGTTGAACTGTCAAGTTCACTTTCAGAACATTCAATGAGAAATTTATTTAAAGATATAAAATTGTTAAAACCTTTGATTTGATCTTCTGTTAATAAATCTCTGGCAGTTAAATTTTCCTTAGTGAAATTCAAAAGATAATCCAATCTTTCATATAAGCCGATATTCGGCTCAACAAAATTACAAATTTCAACCTCTGCTCCTCCGCCCATTTCTGCCCAGGCAGCTTCAGCATATAAAATAGTATCATGTTTTAGGGCAGCCCATAAACCTAAGGAGGAATTTAAGTCTTTTTTATTCCAATTTTCATTTTGCATAAATTTAGGATATCCATCCCCATAAGTATTTGAGTATTCTTTAATAAGTGATAAATAGCCCCTGTATAAATTTTTATTCCAAAAATCTTCATCTAAATTCATGACTTCTTTTTTTAAGTCCTCATAAATTCCAGGATATTTATCCCACTTTTTAATATCTTTATCTTCCTTAACAAGCTTATCTGCAATTTTATTTCCTGTTAATGCCATAATTTCTATGCCCTTATAAATTGGCTTGTTTGAAATTTCACTTTTTGAATCAACAAGTTTTTGAGCCCACTTATTATCTATAGGAGCCTTTTGTGGAATTACAGCAAAATAGTTACCCTTATGGTCAGCTATTTCAATCTTCTGATTTTTCAAGTGCTCACCTATCTCTTCAAGTTTTTTATCATCATTAAATTTATTGACATCCGAAATATTTTTAAAATAACTTTCATTGTAGGCTGCCATCTTAATAACATCAGTTTTTTCTGAAGGTTCAACTAAAAAATCCAAAGTTCCGACAACATCTACATAAATTTTTGTTAAATCAGAATTTTTTAAAATATTTTTGCTTGTTAATAAGCCTGCTATCAAATTTTCCTTGTTCAAAGTATCATCTTTATAAAAATAAAACTTATTTTGTGAATATAGCATATTTAATTTAAAATATGTTTCTAAATTTTTGTTCTTTGTGTAGTGTCCTCTAGTTTTAAATTGTGAATAATCTAGATTATCTCCACTGATTGTAGATAAGGCAGGACTTACTTTTAAAATATTATTATATTCTGTTTTGGCTAAATCAAAAATTTTTTCATCTATCTTAAGATTATTATCTGATTTTAGCAAATTATCTCCAATGATAAATTCACCTGTTGAAAATAATATTAAATTTTTCTTTGCAGCTTCTTTAACCACCGGGTCTTTGGCACTATTATAATCTTCTATTGCGCTTTCAAGCATTTTGCTGTTTAAATTTTTTAGCATTGGTAGAAACTTATCTTCCTCAACTTGTCTAAGCATATTATCATAAAATATATGATAGAGATGAACCATTGAATCTGTTGTTACAAAACTTGACATGGTTAAGTATTCATTAAATTCATAGGTTTGAAAGGGTTGTTCTACACCATAAGTACTATCAACATAAAATCCATCTTTAAGTAAATGATTTTTTATATCCTCTGTAATATAGGCAGTATCCATGTAGGCGTCTAAATTACAGATATTTGATAAATCGCTTTCAAGATCTATATTTTTATAATTCGGCTTGTACTGAATGTCTAATTTTGCAACTTGCTTTATAGGATTTTTAATAGGAGATTCACCTATTATACTTTCATTTTTAATACTCGCATCCGTATCACTAATATCTTTACTTGTCTTTGAAATTTTAGAACAAGCTGTTAAAATTAAAACTCCTGCAAGTAAACTAATTAATAATTTTTTCATACATTTTCCACCTTCCTTTATCTTTTACATAAATATATCCGTCTTTCAATTTTACATCTTCATACTTTTCTAAATCATATTTATAAATTCTCTTAAAAGAAAAATTATCATAAATATAAACCTCAACATTTTTTGCTTTTTTTGTTTTTAATAAAGCATAAATTTTTGAAACTTCATCTTTTTTTACTATATAGTCAATTAACGGTTTGCTTAGTCTGGAGCATCTAAACTTTGCTACTAAATTATTATCAAAGTTATAAATAAAGATTCGTTTAGCCATAACTCTATGCCAAGGAGATTTTTTATAAACTCCCAAAACAATTTCTTGACTTCCTTCTCTATCCATTTGACATATATCAAGTTTAAAAATATTTAATTTATTTTTTCCTTTCATTTCCAACTTATAATTTTCAGCGGGTATTGCTATGGTATTTCCATATTTGCTGTATCCGGGTCCATAAATAATTACTTCTTCTTTATTATTACCTGCCCTGATAAACCCCTCATCTTTGTATAAAATTCTCTCTTGAAAAGAATAATAAAAGATTAAAATAGACAAAATAAGGAAAAAAATAAGCTTTTTCATAATTGGATTTTATCACATAGTAAAATTTTATACAATTACAATAAGGTTACAATAAATACCTAAATTATTACCATTAACAGATAAATATTTTCACCGTAATTTCCAGTTCTATCCCATAAAAATTGCAGTGTGAATTTATACTTTAAAATTATAAGATATAAAATATAAATAGGTCAGATTATTAAAAAACCGCTATACACAGGCAAAGATAATTAAAATCCCTTGATTTTAAATTTATTCAATCATTTATAAGCACCTTATTTCAACTTTAGAAAGTTAGTGACTTTAGAAGTATAAATAAAAAATCATGATTTTTTTAATCAAATTGTCCTGCATAGCGGTTTGTTTTTTCAGTTAGCTGCACAATTATTCATAAATTCTTCTTACTTATTTAATTTTTCATTTAACAATTTATTAACAATTTGTGGATTGGCTTTGCCCTTTGATTCTTTCATTACTTGACCAACTAAAAAGCCCAGGGCTTTCTTTTTACCATTTTTAAAGTCTTCTATTGATTGGGGATTATTTTCGATCGTCCGATCAACAATTTTTTCTATTTCTCCCAAGTCAGAGATTTGAATTAGACCTAATTCTTCTATAATTTCATTGCAAGCTTTGGAGCTTTCAAACATTTCCCTTAATACTTTCTTAGCGGCGTTATTATTTATCTTATTTGACTTTATTGCCTTTAACAGTTCAATGAATTCCTTGTCTTTAAAAGGCAATTCAAACTTTTGGCTACTTTCCAAATCCATTCTTCTCAAAACTTCTGTAAGAATCCAATTAGAAAGCATATTATAGTCATCAAATTCTTTTGCCATATTTTCAAAAAAATCCGCTAATTCTTTAGATGAAGTTAAGATACTTGAATCATATTCATTTAATTCATATTGTTTTTTAAATCTTTCTTTTTTTGCATCCGGAAGTTCCGGCATTTTCTCTAAAATCTTTTGTATCTCTTCATCTGTAATGACAACCGGAGGCAAATCTCCTTCGGGTGCAAATCTGTAATCACTTACAGTATATTTAACTCTCATTAATACAGTTTCATTATTAGCATCATCCCAGCGCCTGGTTGTTCTAATTTCATTAATATTTTCTTCAAGAATTTTTTTATGCCTTTGAACTTCATAATCTATTGCTTTTTCAACACCTCTAAAAGAATTAATGTTTTTGATCTCAGTAACTTCTGTCCTTTTGCCACTTTCTTCATCTTTAATATTTACATTAACATCACATCTTAAAGAACCCTCTTCCATCTTGCAGTCAGAAATTCCTAAAAATGTTAAGGTGTTTTTTAATTTTTCCAAAAAAGCCCTAGCCTCTTTTCCTGAAGCCATATCAGGTTTGGTTACAATTTCAATTAAAGGAACTCCGCACCTGTTGTAATCCATGAGGGTTTCATCTCCTTCAGTGTGCAGACTCTTTCCTGTATCTTCTTCCATCTGAATTCTGAAAATCCCAATTTTTTTATTTTTGCCCTCTTCTGTATTTATTTCTAAATAACCTTCTTCACATATTGGCATATCATTTTGTGTGATCTGAAATCCTTTAGTTAAATCAGGATAAAAATAGTTTTTTCTGTCAAATTTTGATCTTTTATTAATTTTGCAATTAAGAGCTTTAGCTGCCATTATTGCATAGTTTAAAACATTTCTATTTAATACCGGCATTGCTCCCGGCAAAGCAAGGCATATGGGGCATACTCTTGTATTAGGTTCTCCACCAAAAGAATTTTCACAGTTACAAAAAGCCTTAGTTTTAGTAGAAAGCTCTACGTGTATTTCCAAACCAACTATTGTTTTATAACTCATAATAAACTCCTTTCAAAAGCAAATGCTGCATCTAATAGTTCCCGATCTTTAAATCTCTTTGCAGTAAATTCTATACCTACTGACAAACCATTTTCTTTTTTTGGCATAGGGATTGATATGGATGGTGAACCAACCATATTAGCCGGTATAGTAAATAAATCTCCGCTGTAAATTTCAATCGGTGACATATCGTTATCTATTTTAAAAGGATAAATTGGATATGTTGGGCAAATCATTATGTTATAATCATTAAACATTTTTTCCATATCTCTTTTTATGAGTGCTCTTACCTTTAAAGCCTTATAATAATATTCATCAGCTAAATCCAAGGACAAAATATGAGTCCCTATCATAATTCTTCTTTTTACTTCTTCGCCAAAACCCTCTGCTCTTGATTTTCTATACATTTCTTCAATATTAGAAAAATCTTCGGTCCTATGCCCGTATATAATAGAGTCGAATCTTGACATATTAGATGATATTTCACCATTTACTAAAATATGATATGTTTCAATAACATATTTTAAAGAATCTATTGAATACTCTTCAACAATTGCACCATGCTTAAGTAAAATATCAATTGCTTTATTAAATTCATCTTTAATATTTTTGTCTAAATCCATATCCATATAAATTGACGGAATGGCAATTTTTAATCCCCTTAAATTATCTAATACATTTTCATATATAAATTCCTTTTTTAATGCAGGATTTCCCACAGAGCTTGCATCTTTTTCATCTCTACCTTCCAAAATTTGTAAAAGCATTGCCGTATCACTTACATTTTTTGCTATTACACCGACTTGATCAAAAGTATTAGCCATAGCACTGACTCCAAACCTTGAAATTGTTCCATAAGTCGGTTTCATGCCAACAACTCCACAAAAAGAAGATGGTTGTCTTACACTTCCTCCTGTATCCGTTCCGATTGAAATAGCAGCCATTTTCCCGGCAACTGAAGCTGCAGACCCGCCTGATGAACCTCCCGATACTAATCTGGTATCTAATGGATTTTTTGTAACTCCAAAATAAGATGTTTTTGTACTAGCTCCCATGGCAAACTCATCAAGATTTACCTTTCCTAAAATTATTCCATCATTTTCTTTAATTTTTCTAACAACTTCAGCATCATAAGGACTAATAAAATTTTCAAGCATTTTTGATGCACATGTCATTTTTAAATCCTTAACTGCAATATTATCCTTAACTGAAATCGGTATTCCTGCAAGAATTGATAATTCATCCCTATTTCTGAATTTTTCATCAATTTCTTTAGCGCTTTTAATTGCCCCATCTTCATTAACGCTTATATAGGCATTAATTTCTCCATCATTATTTTTAATTTCTTTTAAGTATTCTTTAGTAACTTCTTCTACACTAAAATCTTTATTTCTATAGCCATTTGCCAGTTCCATGGCATTTAAATCTACAATCTTCATAATTCACTCCACAAATTTCAACAACTTAAAATATCCGTATTTTTCAGAAACTGTATTTTTAGTCGCTTCATCTTGAGTAAGTGACTTGCCAATTTCATCACTTCTCAAATTATTTTCTGTCCCATTTACTTGAAAAACTTCCTTTAGCCCCTCTGTATCTATTTTTTTTATTTTTTCAATCAAATTCATATTTTCAATAAAATTTTTTTCAAAACTCTTCAATTCGTCTTCCGTAAAATCAATTTGTGCGATATCAGCAATATGCTTTATTTCATCCCTATTCATGTCCACCTCCAAGAAGATTGTCTAACTCATCTTCATTTAAAATTTCTACACCTAATTCTGTTGC
Source organism: uncultured Peptoniphilus sp. (assembly GCA_902489255.1). Lineage (GTDB taxonomy): Bacteria > Bacillota > Clostridia > Tissierellales > Peptoniphilaceae > Peptoniphilus_A. The sequence continues at coordinate 21,717 of CABTZF010000008.1, forward strand.
CTTGTCATATTTGCTACCAGGATTTTCTCCAACTATTAAATAATCTGTATTTTTAGAAACGGCAGAACTAACCTTAGCTCCGTTTTTTATTAAAATATCTTCTAATTCTTTTCTTTTAATGGATAGAGTTCCTGTTATAACCATTATTTTGCCTGCAAATTTTAAATTTTTATTATCATTTTCTTCATGATGAGCTTTGATTCCAAAAGATAGAAGCTCATCTATTGCCTTATTAATATTATTATCTTTAAAAAATTCAATTATTTCATTAGCAGTTATGGGTCCTATATCCCCAATATTAATAAGCTCTTCATAAGTAGATTCTCTAAAAGCATCAAAATTCTTATAATAGTTTGCCAAATCCCTTGCAGTTTTTATTCCTACATTAGCTATCCCTAAGGCATAAATAAAATTAGTAAGCTGAGGATTTTTAGAGTTTTCTATAGCCTCTAAAAGATTATTGGTCCTTTTTTCTTTAAATCCTTCAAGTTTTATTATATCATCATAATTCAAATTATAAATATCCGGTATTTCTTTTAAGCCTAATTTGTCCATGAATCTTTCTATAGTTTTTTCACTAAATCCTTCAATATTCATTGCATCTCTTGATGCAAAATGCACAAGTCTTGATACCAGTTGTGGCTTGCAAGATAAGGTATTTGGACAAAATATATGGACTCCATTTTGAAAAAGATGTGCTCCGCAAGCAGGACAAGTTTTAGGTCTTTCAATTTTGTATGTTTCTTCTTTTGTCGATAAGGCTCCCATTATTTCGGGTATAACATCATTTGACCTTCTAATTAAAATTCTTGAATTTATTCTTAACTTTTTCCTATTTATATCATCATAATTATTTAAGGTTGCTCTTTTAATTGTGACTCCATCTATTTCAACCGGCTCAATAATTGCAGATGGTGTAACTTTAGAAGATCTGCCAACATTCCATACCACTTCCAATAATCTTGAAGAACTTTCAACTGCCTCAAATTTATAAGCTATAGACCAGCGAGGAAATTTTTGTGTAAATCCCAAAAGACCCCTAGTCTTAAAGTCGTCAATCTTTATAGTTACTCCATCAATTTGAATGCCTAAATTTTTTCTAATTTCTCCAATATAATTTATTTTTTTTATAATTTCTTCGTAGGTCTTAACCCTATAATTTATTTTTGAAACTAAAAATCCTTGTTCTTTTAAGAAATTTTTCATTTCAATATCGTCTTTAAATAAATTTTCATCAATATAATTTATATTGTAAAAATATGCTGTTAATTTTCTTGATTTTGTTATTTTAGGATCAAGGTTTCGTAAAGCTCCTGCAGCGGCATTCCTTGGATTTTTTAATTTCTCTTCTGCTCTTTTGTTATATTCATCAAAAGAATCAAGTGGCATCAAGCCTTCTCCCTGAACCTCAAGGGTCCCCTTATAATTAATTGATAATGGTATAGAATTAATAGTTTTTAATTGATTTGTTATTACTTCACCTACTCTCCCATTCCCTCTTGTTGTTCCCAAAATAAGATAGCCATTTTTATAAGTTAAATTAACTGTAAGCCCATCAAATTTTAATTCTATAATAAAGCTTAATGGTGGGAGCTTATCTTTATGATTTGAATTATAGTCCTTTATGAAATTTTTATTTCTTTCAATCCAAGCTTTTAATTCTTCAAAATTTTGAGCTTTATTCATAGAATATAGGGGATTTAAGTGGGTATGTTTTTCAAACTTTTTTAGTATCTCTCCTCCCACTCTTGTAGTTGGAGAATCAGCTAAAATAATATTCTCTTCCTTTTCCAATTCTTCTAATCTTGAATATAGCTTATCATATTCACCATCACTAATTATAGGATTGTCCAATGTATAATAATAATATCCATATTTATTTAATTTTTTTACAAGATTTTGCATCTCTGTTGAAGCTTGCATTATCCAATCACCTCTAAAGGAGCTACATTCAACATTAATCTTTTAAGTCCCTTATTATCAAAAGAAACTGTTATTTCTATATCTCCATTTCTTTCCTTTTTTTGCACAATCATACCATCTCCAAATATTTTATGCCTTACTTTGCTTCCAACCTTAAAATCTTCAAGTGCTTTTTTTACTTCAGATTTTTTAGGCTTTTCATCTTTATAAAATATGTGTTCTCTATTCATATTTTTATTATAGTAAATAATTTCAACAAGTTTTTCCCTTTTATCTTCCAATACTTCTATAGTATCTTCCATTTCATCTATAAATCTTGACTTAATCTTAGGCATTAATTTACCGTATAGATACCTGGTACTGCATGACGAAATATAGAGATTATCGCAGGCTCTTGTTACTGCTACATAACATAGTCTTCTCTCTTCTTCAACATCTTCTTCATCATCTTCAGCTCTTACTATAGGAAATAATCCTTCTTCCATGCCTACTAAAAATACAATTTTAAATTCAAGGCCCTTAGCAGCGTGGACTGTCATTAAACTGACTCCCTTAGAATCTTTTGTCTTGTCAAGATCAGTTAATAAGCTCATATTTGAAAGATAATCACTCAAGCTTGTGCTTTGATCAATAGACATAATATTTGATAATAATTCATTAATATTATCAATTTTTGTTCTTGCTTCAAGGGTGTTTTGGCTCTTCAAATCACTGATATATCCTGTTTCTTCAATTACTAATTCAGCCAAGTCCCCTATGGTAAGCTTATCTTTTTTTTCTATAAATAAATTTATTAAATTCCCAAAATTTTTAACGCTATTTTCAGCTCTAATTTTTATATCATCAAACTGATCTACATTTCTAATTACTTCAAATAAAGAAAGGCCATTATCAAGAGCATAGCTTTGTAATTTTTCTATTGATGTCTTTCCTATACCTCTCTTAGGTCTGTTAATAATTCGCATTAAAGCAATTTCATCTTGAGGATTATTTATAACTTTAAGATATGCCATTATATCCTTAACTTCACTCCTGTCATAGAACCTTAATCCTCCAACAATTTTATAGTTAATTCCCTCTTTTGAAAGGCTTTCTTCAAATCCTCTTGACTGAGCATTAGTCCTATATAATATTGCCATATCATCAAATTTATAGCCCTTATAATTTAACTTAAGTATTTTATTAGTAACCCCATATTCTTCCTCATCTGATGAAGGAAATTCCTTATAATAAACCTTTTCTCCACCTTCTTTTTGAGTCCATAGATTTTTTTTAAACTCCTGAGGATTGTTTTTTATAACTGCATTTGCAACATCTAAAATATTTTGAGTAGACCTATAATTTTGTTCCAATTTAATAATTTTTGCTCCGGGAAAATCTTTCTGAAAATTTAAAATATTTGAAATATCTGCACCTCTCCACTTATATATGGATTGGTCGTTATCTCCAACCACTGTTAGATTCGATTTATTTCCTGCTAAAAGCTTAATGAGTTTATATTGGATTGAGTTTGTGTCTTGATATTCATCTACAAAAATATACTTGAATTTATTTTTATAAAAATCTCTAATATCCGGAAATTCTCTGAGTAATTTTACTGTCTTTATTATTAAATCATCAAAATCTAAGGCATTGTTTTCTTTTAGCTTTTTTTCATAAAATTCATAAATTTTTGAAACATTAAAATTGTAAATATCATTGTCAAATTCTACCATTGCCTCTTGGGGGCTAATTTCATCATTTTTTAATTTTGAAATTATAGAAATTACAGACCTGTCATTATATATCTCTTTATTTAATAATAATTCTTTACAGGCTTCTTTAATTATAGTTTTCTGATCGGATCTGTCATATATATTGTAATTACTGTCATACCCTAGGATATTTATATTTTTTCTCAATATTCTTACACAAATAGCATGAAAGGTCCCTATCCACATTGATGAAATATCTTTATCAATTAATTTTCCGACCCTTTCTTTCATTTCCCTAGCAGCCTTATTTGTAAATGTAATTGCCAATATTTGCCAAGATGAAATATTATTTTCAATTAAATATGCAATTTTACTTGTTACAACTTTTGTTTTTCCGCTTCCTGCTCCTGCTAGAATCAAAAGAGGTCCTTCATTATATAATAAGGCTTCCCTTTGCCTATCATTTAAACTCTCAATATCCATTAAAAACTTCCTTCCCGATTATATCTCTAATTACATAAGATGTTAGAATAAATCCACAAACCGGCGGCACAAAAGATATAGAACCCGGCGTCCTTTCCTTTGTTTTTACTGGTATTTCTTCAGAATAAACAACCGGAAGATTTTTTATATTCCTTTTTCTCAGTTCTTTTCTCAAAATTCTTGCCAGAGGATCATAAGAAGTTTTTTCTATATAATCAATCTTAAATTTAGTTGGATCAAATTTGTTCCCGGTTCCCATTGCAGAAATTATTTTAATATTTTCATTTCTAGCCCTTTCTATTATCAATATTTTTGAGGCAAGAGTATCTATAGCATCTATAATATATGAATATTCAGAAAAATTTATCTTTTGAACTGTTTTTTCATTATAGTCGAAAGGATACTTGCTCACCTCTATATCTCTAATAGATTTAATTCTATCATATGCCACATCCACCTTGATTTTATTAAGGCTTTGATTTGTTGCATAAATTTGTCTATTTAAGTTTGATTCATCATAAGAATCCCCGTCACATATTCCAATTTTTCCAATGCCTGCCCTTACCAAGCTCTCACAGGCACAACATCCGACTCCTCCCAGTCCAAAAATTAGAACAGAACTTTTATTAATTTTTCTTAAATCTTCTTCTGATAAAATTATCTTACTTCTGTTGAAAAAATCCATCTATACCCCTAAGAATTAATTTATTAAAGATATATTTATAAGATTTTGACCATCAAGAGTTGCCGTTCCTTCAACCATATCTCCAATGGTATGGTCATAGATGCTTTCTGTTAAAATTGACTTTGGTAAAATTAAATTTTTATTATCACTTTCCATAATATCCAATTCCAAATATTTTATCGTTCCGCCATCTATTATTTTATTAACCCTTGCCCTAAAATTAACCCTTGAATTTAAAAGCTCGTACTGGCCATTTTCATTGTTTGTTAATTTGTCGCCTGAATTTTTATTAATTATATTCGAATCATTAATAACACTATTATCCTCAATTGAATCATAAGTTGGATTATTTAAGATATAATCCCTTGTTTTAGATGTAATGACTGCCATTTCTGCCCTTCTTATATACTTACTTCCGTTAAAATTGCCTTCAGAGCCCTCTTTTGAAAAAATCCCTGCATCTATTAAATTTGGTAAAATATCTTTAATTTCTCCAGGAATGTTATTAATATCCATATACGTTAGGCTTAGAGTGTTATTTTTTTTATTCATTTTTAAAGACCTGGCAAATAATAAGGCTATAGTATTCCTTGAAGGATAAACCTTACCTGAAATTAAATTCTTATTATAAGCAGATTTCAAAGTAGCTTCTGTAACTATTTGCCTATCAAGAGCAAAAGCACAAGAATCCTTTGCCCACTCGGGAATTTTATATTCATCCAAAATATTTTCATATTTCATTTTAGCTTGATCTATACTATTATCTGTGGGTTTATTAACAGTCTTAAGTATTTGCAAGGTTTCCAAAAATGAAACAGCTCTTCCCGGCATGAATGTTCCATTTGGAAAGCCTGTTAAAATATTTTCTTCACTAAGCTTATAAATATGTTCATAAGCCCAAGAATATTTTCCATTTTTTTGAACATCTTTAAAATCTTTTGCAAAAATTATACAAGGACTAATAACTAATAAAGTTGCTAATATTATAAATTTTTTTATTTTCATTTTATCACTCCAAAAAATATTATAACATAAGTAAATATTATTAAAAATAAAAAGCTTGTTTCTGTTTATATTGAAAATCTTGTATGTTAAGAAATTAAAAATTTATACAACTTATCTATAATAAATTTAATAACATTATAACTTTTTAAAAAACCGGACTTTTCATCCTATATTTAATTTTAAAAAAATGATATTTAAAATCCCCCTTAATCCGAAAACGGATAAGGGGGATCACTATTATTCTTTTTTAATTTTAAAGCACTTGAAAATTAATAAAAATAACCATTTCTGTAATCATATCTGCCATAATTATAATTATTAAATTCCCATGTTCCTTTATAGCTATTGTCTGGTGTTTCCAAATAGTATGATGGAGAAACATACACAATAGATACATTATTCCAATCATTATTAGAATCTAAATAACCGCTGATGTCAACAATATCTTTTTCTGAAAATCTGTTATTAACCTTTAATCTATATCTATTTCCTAATACTACAGCTCTGTTATCAGATTTAAGTATATTAATAACAACTTCATATTCTCGGTCATAATAATTTCTACCTATATCCGTTGAACTTATAATTTGACCTCTTGCATTAAAGTTTCTGGAATTAGCATTTGAAATAAATATAATTCTCCTAACTTTGTTTAATGAATCAAGCTCTAACTTAACATAAAGACCTACATATTTATCATCTCGCCTTATTGGAATTCTTGAACCATTTTCATCTTCAAAACTCCAATTATCAGCTAAAGAATATACTTTTTCTCTATTATCGGAGCCTAAAATTTTAATAGAGTTATTAAAATAATCATCCGGCCTAAATTCTATTATTTTACCTTGTATAAGGTTATTTCCTTCACCTAATTCAATTGCAACCTTATAATTAGACCTTATAATTATAGTATCTCCCTTTCTTAAAGAATTGATTAAATCAGATTTCGTATCATTAGTTATGAAGAATTTATAATCTTTATTATCTTGTAATTGTAATGTTAGGTACCCATTGCTTCTGTCAGTAGAGAAGTCGGTAATCTTACCTTTTACATTAGTATCTTTTGGGAATAAATTAATTTCTGTAATTTTATTATTAGCATCTGTTTTAAATTCAACCAAATCATCAATGTTAATTTTATTTATATCAATTTTATTTCCAAAAGCTGTAATCTTTACGTTGCTATCTAAATCAAAAGTTTTAGTATCAGATGTTGAAACCTTAGAGGTAGTTCTGAAATCAATGTTTGAACTGTTCTCCCTATACCTTATAGTGAGTTGATTTGTTCCCTTGGAATTCACATAACCTACCATGTCTTGTGACATAGAAGTAATTTCTACAACTTTTGCTATTCCAAGATTATCAGAACTGCTTGTTTTTTCATATTCAATTTTAACTGTTTGACCGGTTTGTAAATCTTCAAACTTAGCAGCCTTTCCTTGTGCTTTATAAGTTGTAGATTGGCTTAATTCGAAAGAATATTTTGATGAATTACTTTCAAGAATTAAAACATTAACATTATTTAACTTAGATGCTAAAACAACCTTACCTGTCATAGATTCTGTTTTTGCTACTAATTGATTCTTCTTAGCATAATCAAAACTTGCCTTTGTGATTATTGCCATTTCTGATCTTCTTATAGCCCTGTCGCCATTAAAATACCCATCAGACCCCGTAGAAGCAAATACTCCTTCCTTTACAAGAGAAGCTAAATATCCTTTTACACTTGATGACATCTTATCTTTATCTTTATGTTGTAAATATGATTCATCTCCTTTAGAAGAAAGTTTTAAACCTCTTGCAAAAAATACGGCAATATCAGCCCTATTAGGAAATTTGCTGGCGTTACTAAAGAAACCTTTACTTGCAGCATCCTTAAATTCACTTTCAGAAATAATATCCCTATATAAAGCTACACTCATAGCTTTTTGAGCCCAATTGCTAACATCATTATCTTTAACTAGTTTTCCATACTTATTATCTGCTTCTTTAATTTCATCGTCACTGGGATTAATAACTTGTATAAGTAGTTGCATAACTTCAGGAAAAGAGACTGGTCTTTCCGGCTTAAATGTACCATCTGTATATCCGGAAATAACATTATTATTACTTAATACATCTATAGCATCATAAGCCCATGAGTAATTTCCGCCTCTTTTAACATCGCTAAAAGATTTTGCATAAACACTTGTACTTGCCAAAGTTATTGCACTTAATCCTATTACTAATGCTCTTTTTAATTTTAAATTTGCCATAATTACCTCCTATAATGACTTAAAAACATTATAACACAGCTTACAAATAATGCATATTACATTTTTATAACAACTTATTGACAAAGAATCAATAAATAAATATGTTATTTTATAATTTTTTTGATATAATCTATTAGAGGGGTGATTCTATGCGTTATTTACCTATTAGCTTAGACACAAGAGATAAAAATATCCTTGTGCTCGGTGGCGGTTATATGGCTTATTCTGCAATAAAAATTTTAGCCAAAACCGAGGCGACTATTTATGTAATAGCTGAAAATATTAATGATGAAATAAAGAAGCTTGCTGATAATTATGAAGAAAAAAGATTTAAACTTAAGGAACAAGAATTAACCGAAAACTTTATTTTCATGGGTTATGACTATCTAATTATCGCTACTGAAAATTTTGAAATTAATCAAGCTATGGAAAAACGTGCCATTGACAAAAAAATGATATATCAAAGATGTGATATCCTTAGTTCTTCAACTATAAACTTAAATAAAGTTTTAGAATATGGTTCTATTACTGTAGGCATAAATAATTCTAAAATAAATCCTACCATTACCGATAAGGTTTATAGAGATATTGAAACATTATTAGATTCTTATTCTTTAGACAAATTAAATACCTTAAACCTTATAAGGAGTGAGCTTATAAGAAAAAATTCCCAAGATATTGATAATATAATTGAGAAATTACTAACTGAAGATGATAAAATTTTATCTGATGTTTATAAAATATTGCCAATATATAAAATTGATAATGGTAAATCTATGCTTGATCTGGTAAATGCTGTAAAAAACAATGATTCCATTAATTTGGAAAAAGAAAATACTAATAAAGAAGAAATTATTGAAGAAAATATAAAAGATTTTAAACAATTAGATGAAGATGCTAATAAAGAAGAAATCACTGAAGAAAATATTGATAATTTAGATAAATTAGAAGAAGATTCTAAGGAATAATTGGGTATAAATAGTCTGAGGTGATATTATGCTTGGTTTTACCGGTAACACGGCAGGAAAAATTTTTAACGAAGATAAGTTTACAGTTGTAAAAAAATCTCTTGCTGAGGGCGAAAAAATTGAAAAACACAATCATCCGAATGAAATTGTGCTTTTTATTGTTGTGAAGGGTTGTTTGAAAATAATCCTTGGTAATAATGAAGAACATACTTTGAAACCAGGAGAAATCTTAAAATTTGACGGAGACAATTTTATATGTGCAGAGGCTCCGGTAGATAGTGAAGCTTTTGTAACATTAATAAAAAAATAGAAACTGTAAATAGTTTCTATTTTTTTAATATAAAATCTTTTATTACTCTTTTGTTAAAAATAAACAGGCATATTAATAAAACTCCCACAGAAACAAATCCGCTTTGATGGGATTGCCATCTTTTATAATAATAAAATGTACCTAGCATGAAAGTTATATCAACAATTATAATTATAATAGCCCATAATATCTTGATATTTCTTTCTTCTTTTTTATTCATCTAACCACCAACTTTTTAGTTCTGATTTTAATTTAAAAATATATTATTTTTACGCTAAAATTTTATACTATTTAAAATAATTTTTATATTTTTAACTTTAATTTTAATAATAAATTATAATAATCTTAACATAAAAATTCCGCAGTTACAATTATAATAACTGCGGAAAATTATATTATAAATTACGTAATTTTTTTAATATTATTTTTTGTTCAACACTTGCTACAAGTCTTCTTGTGTATTCAACTGTATCAGGATTTACAGAAATTGAAGTTATACCACATTCAACTAAAAATTCGCAAAGTTCAGGATATTGGCTTGGTCCTTGTCCACAAATTGAGCAAGTTATTCCTTCTTCATTTGCAGCTTCAATCAAAATTTTAAGGGCTCTTTTTACTGCTTCGTTTCTTTCATCAAAATAACCCATATTATTTAATACTCCACTATCTCTATCTGCTCCCATGGTTAATTGAGTTAAATCGTTTGAACCGATTGAGAATCCATCAACTAATCTTGCAAATTCTCTTGCTTGCATTACTACTGACGGAACTTCAGCCATTATCCAAATTTTGAAGTTTTTAGATTGTTTTAAGCCTTCTGATGCCATTATATCTTTAACAACAACAAGTTCTTCAGGAGTTCTAACAAATGGAAGCATAGCAATTACATTTGTTAGTCCATATTCTTCACGAACTTTTTTCATTGCTCTGCATTCAAGTCTAAATCCTTCCTCATATTCAGGAGAAATATATCTTGAAACTCCTCTCCAACCGATCATAGGATTTTGTTCAATAGGTTCAACTTCATCTCCGCCCTTTAATCCTCTAAATTCATTAGTTCTGAAGTCGCTCATTCTAACTACTACATTTTTAGGATAAAGAGCTTGAGCTACTTTTGCAATTCCTTCTGCGAGTTTTTCTATCATGAAGTCGCCTTGACCTGTCTTTGCAAGATACATAGGGTGTGCTCCTATTGCATTTGTAAAAATAAATTCAGTTCTCATAAGACCTATACCGTCAAGAGGTAAATCTTTATATCTATCAATTAAACTAGGTTCTCCAAGATTCATATAAATTTTTGTAGCTGTTACCGGAGCAAATATATTTTTAAGTTGGTCAATATTTCCAATACCTAATCCTTGTTGATTAGATGTTTCTTCTTTTTTAGATTCTTTCAGTACATTCCCTTCATATACAATTCCTCTAGTCGCATCAACCGTTACAACTTGACCTGTTTTTAAAACCTTAGTGGCTTCTTTTGAACCAACTATACAAGGAATTTGTAATTCTCTTGAAACGATAGCTGCGTGGCAAGTTCTGCCGCCTTCATCAGTTACAACTCCTGCTGCTTTTCTCATTGCAGGTACCATATCAGGATTTGTCATTCCTGTAACTAAAATATCACCATCTTCGACAAGATTGATTTCAGAAACATCTTTAATTAATTTAACTTTACCACGACCAATTCCCGGGCTTGCTGCAAGTCCTTTTACTAAAGTTACTAATTTTTCTTCTGCCACTTCTCCGATTTCCTCCTTGTTTTCATTTTCTTTTAAAGTTGTAATAGGTCTTGCTTGCAAGAAATAAAATTCCTTGGTATCTTTGTCAAATCCCCATTCTGTATCTTGAACTGAACCATAATGAGCTTCAACTTTTTTGCCCATTTCAACAAGCTTCTTTAATTCATTTTCGCTCAGGCATTCGCTGTTAACAGCATCTTTTCCAAGAACATCAGAAACTTTAACTACTTCAGTTCCTATTCCTGACGGTTTTTTAACAACCATAGATTCTTTTGAAGCTATGGTTTTTTCTATAATTTTTCCGGATTTCTTATCTATAACATATTCATCAGGAGTTACTGTACCTGATACAACCGCTTCTCCGAGTCCGTAACTAGCGTTAATCATCATCTGATTTACATCACTTGTCACAGGGTTTGCTGTAAACATTACACCTGATTTTTCAGAATTAACCATTTTTTGTACAACTACACTAAGTGCTACATCAAAATGATTATAATGTTGTTTTTCTCTATAATAAATTGCTCTTGAAGTCCATAAAGAGGCAAAACAATCTCTAATATGCTTTAATAACTCATCTTCTCCTGAAATATGAAGGTAAGTATCTTGTTGCCCTGCAAATGATGCATCCGGCAAATCTTCCGCCGTAGCTGAAGATCTAACCGCAACTTCAGGATTCTTAACTCCTATTTTATTTGAAAATTCTCTATAAGCCGTTAAAATTTCTTCTTTTAGTTCAGGATAAAATTCTCCTTCTCTAATTTTCTTTTGAATATCTTTTGAAACTTGAGTTAATTTATCAGTATCTTCAACATCAAGAGATTCCATTAAAAGTCTTACAATTTCATCTAATCCTGCATAGTCAATAAATTTTAAGTATGATTGTGCTGTGACGCAAAATCCTGGGGGAACTGGCAAACCAAAAGCTGTAAGTTCTCCTAAATTAGCTCCCTTTCCGCCAACAATTCCCACATCTTTTTTAGAAATTTCATCAAACCATTTAATATATTTATACTTGGACATTTAGCTCCTCCTTTTATTACTGATAATATTATAGCACAAATATAATTATGTTACACTATTTTTATTTTTTTCTCTTAAAAATTTTTTGATTTTATCAAAAAAAATTAAAAGACAGACTCCAAAACTTGTAATAATCTGTCTTTAACCAATTTTCTTCATAGCTTTATTTTTTTAAGGTTTTTATTAATTCTGAAATTGATAAGGTAGAAATATCTTCCTGTGAAATCCCCAACATTTTTGCAAACTTATATATTTCTTCTTCACTAGGTCCTTCAATTTCTGCATAGGGATATGGATATGTTGCCTTATCCCATGTATCCAAATCAATAATAAAATCTTTGTATTGATACTTTCTCCTATATTTTTCACCGGGATATTGTTTGTCATAGCCCATTAATTTTAAAATAGTCAATAATTCATTAACGTCATCAAAAGTTATGGTATGTTCCATATTATCTCTAACGTTTACATTAGATAGGTTTTCCTTAAAAGTTAAATAGTTAATTGTACTATCCTTAGTTTTAGTTATTCTAACTCTTAAATATCCATCTTTTTTATAGATCTTGTGCCCGGTGGAATTAATTCTTATGTTTTTTTGATTTTCCTCACCTAAAAAAGTTGCTCCCAAGTCTATCAATTTCTTTTCAAATTCTTGCAAATCCAAATTTAAAATTTTTAATTCTATTTCTCTTTTCATGGTCTAATCCTTTCTAATTTAAAATCCAAAAAATCACTGGCGATAAATTTATATTCTACACCATCTATTATACCCTCATAATGATATTTGTGACCCTGTCCGTGCAAATGCCCATACAAACATAATTCTACATTGTATTGACTAAGAATTTTTGTAAAGTCACTAGCACTATGGTCCTGATTAAAGGGAGGATAATGAATCGCTGCTATAATTCTCTTATTTTTTGCTTTTTCCAAAGAGTTTTTAAGTCTATTTACTTCCCTATCATATATCTTTATATCATCTTCTGTAAATTCACAAGAATCCTTTGAAATCCATCCTCTGGTTCCGCAAATTGATATATCCTGGTATTCATAGGAATTATTATATAAAAAATTTATTGTTTTTAAATCCAAATTATTCATTTTCTTTAAAGATGACCACCAATAGTCATGATTTCCCTTTGAAATTATTTTTCTCCCCGGAAGGGAATCTATAACCTTTAAGTCATGTGCTGCATCTGAAAGCTTTAATGCCCAGGAAATATCACCCGGCAAAAGGACTAAATCTTCATCTTTAACTTTTGATTTCCAATCGTCAATAATTTTTGTGTCATGTCCTTTCCAATTATCGCCAAATATATCCATGGGCTTTTGCAGGGTAAAATCAAAATGCAGGTCTGCTATTGCATATATCATTTTCACCTCATATAAATTAAATTATATTTTTCTTTATTTTTTTCCAATATTTCTATTTCCCTTTTGTTAGACGTAAATATTATAACCTGTTTAAATCTTTTTAGATACTTTAAGGTGCTTTCTAACCTTTTATCATCATAATTTGAAAAATGATCATCTAAAATAATCGGAAAATCTTCTGTAAATAAGATTTCTAAAATTGCAAGTCTAAAGGCAAAATATAGCTGGTCAATGCTACCTCTGCTCAAATTATCAATATTTACATATTTGGAATTTTTATAATCATAAACTGATAAATTATAATTATCATCAACTATTATTTTATTATATTTATTTTGAGTTAAGTTTCCCAAAATTTCTTCAATTTTTTCCTTTAATCTTGGAAGCAGCTTATTTCTATTTTCAAAAAGAATTTCTTTCAACCTGTTTAAAGCAAGCTCCGTATAATCCCTTTTATATTCAAGATCTTTTAAGTTAGTGATAAGGATATCTTCCTCTTCTTTTAAATCTTTTAATTTTTGTATGGAATTTTCCAATAAATTAAGTTCTCCATTTACCTTTGCTATTTTTAGTTCCCTATCCGCTATCCTTTTTTCTATTTCTTCCAATGACAAATCAACAGATTCTTTTGTGGGCTCTTCCTCAAAATTTTCAGGCATTTTATTTAATAGATCTTTTTTTAATGCAAGGTTTTTTTCCAAATCTAATAAGCTGTTATTTTCATACCTTTCCCTAAGGTCATTTATTGATATAACCGTATATTTTTGAAAAATTTTATTTAAGGCTTCTTGTAAGGATATAATTTCATCATTTAATTTATTTTTTCTATCTTCTATGTCTTTTGACTTTTCCTTCCTATATTCATTTATAGCTCTAAGTTTATTATTTTCCAATATATTATTATTTAAGCAACTAAATAAATCCTCAGTATTGTCTAAATTATATTTATCCGCCAAATTTCGGAAGAGAATATCATATTGTTTCTTTTTTGCAGTTTTATCCATGGAATTATTTTTTAATTCTTCCATCCTAATATTTAATCTGTTTACCAATTCTATATTAGCCGTAAATTTTACGATTCTCAAATAAGTATAAATTAAAATCGGGATAATTAAAAAGAATAAATAATATTTTTTAAAAAAATATGATAAAAAGCCAACTGCAATTATTCCAAAAAGGGATAAAATTATTTTTATTAAATATAAATTTCTTTCTTTAGCACTTTTTCTAATATCCACAGACAAAAATTCCATTTCCTTAGAATAGTTAACTGCATTTAAATTTGCAATGTCTTCCTTGGCAGATTGAAATTTTTTGAAATCTTCCTCAATATCTGAATCTATTTGGTAAACTTCATTTTTTTCTTCATAGAGTTGGTCAATTTGTGAGTAATCTTTTTTTATTTCCTTATTTAACTCAACCGCTTTTTGGAAATCTAAAATATCAATAGACCCAACCTTTTCTTTTTCAATTTTATCTTGAAGTGATTCAATTTCTTCCTTTAAGTTTATATAAGCTCTATGATTAGCTGAGGAAAGCAATTTTTTATCTTTTTCAAGACTTATTTTTTCCTCGTTTAATACTAAAAGCTTTTGAAAGTATTTAAGCCTATCTTCATCTAAGGTTATTTTCTCCTTATTAATTCGCTTAAGCCTTTCATTTATTGAACCTATTTTGCTTTTTGACCTAGTTTCTTTACCATAAAGGTCAAGATCTTCTTCTAAACGTTCTAAGGCATGTTTATAATTTATCCTCTGATCCTTTGAACTTAAAAAGTTAGAAATTCTCTCTTTTAACATACTTGCAGCTTCATTATCAATAGAGCTTTCTAATTGTCTGATGTAAAAAGTTGATTTGAATAAAGATCTGGTCATTGAGAAAAAATAAACACCCGGTTCTTTTATTCTTGAATATTTTTTATAAATAGCTTCATCGGAAATGTCTGTCCCCTTGGATAGATTTAAAACTTCTACTTCATTAGTAAAAAAGTCCCTACTAACCCTATAAATATCTTTTTTTTCCAGCTCTATATATCCCCTGTAATCATTCCCCTGCCAAGGTTTATATTTATCAAAGAGTTCATCCGTCCGCTTTGCCCTTAAGCTATCTTTTGAAAAACCATAAAAAATCCCATCAATAAAAGAATGAACAGTTGATTTACCGCCTTCATTTTCAGCATATATTATATTTATGCCCTTTTCTAAGTCAATAAATTTATCCTTGAATTTTCCAAAAGCTGACAAAACCAATTTATTTAAGAGCATATCCATCCTCCAATAAGTATTTTAATCCAAGTTCCATGGCATTTTTTTCCAAATCATTATCCAGGTCAAAAGATGAAATATAACTGCCCAATAAATTATCTTTATTTTCTTTTAATATCTCTTCAAAATCTATATATTCTGTTAAATAATTTTTAATTTCAAAATAAAAGGCATCTAAAGAATTTTCAAGGTAGTTAAGCAAATAATCAATATCCCCATAAGTTCCTGTAAGATTTAATCTAAATAAATCCCTTTCATTTAATTTCTCACTTATTGCAGATGAAATTTCCCCGGGACTCATTTTTGGGCTTATGTCTATATTCAAGTTAGTAAATTTTTTTATCTGACTGTTTTTAAAGGTAATTTCATTTTTATCAAAATCAACCAGTACAAAACCGTGGTCGCCATATTCTTTAAAAGACAAGGGCTCTAAAGAACCGCTATAATAAGTGTTTTCAAAAATCTTTCCTCTCTTATGGACATGTCCCATGGCCACATAATCAAACTTTTCTGCATAATCTTTACTTATCTTTAAAAAATTTCCTTCATCAACCATTCCATGAACCAAAAAAATATTTTTGTATTCCTCTTTAATTTCAGGTTCGGGTAAGTCGGTTTTAAAATATTCCCTATCATAAGAAATTCCAAAAACTCTTGTTTTTAAACTGTCTATATCTACATAGGAAAATTTATTTGGAAAAAGAAATATGTTATCCGGTAATTTAACGCTTTTATAGATAGAATTATCATCTAAAAAATCGTGGTTTCCACAAACTATTAAAACCGGAACCTTAATTTCAGTCAACAAAGTCATTAGCCTACTCATGGAAGAAAGAGTAAAGTATTCTCTTTCAAATAAATCTCCTGCTATAAGAACCATGTCAATATTTTCATCCTTAACAAACTTGCAAACTTTGGTAAAATTTTCCCAAATATCAAAAGAAATTTTTTCTATTATATCTAAGGGCATAGTCCCCTTATAAATCTTATTAAAATGAACATCAGCTAGATGTATAATCTTCATTTAATCACCAATAATATTATATCATATGTAAATAATTGCTTTTTAAAAATTATTATCAATTCATGTATTTATTTGTGAAAATTAATAAATATTATTTACAAATAAAAAGATATGGCATAAAGATAATCTTCACCCCATATCTTTTCTTAGCATCTTATATAACTTATACTATTTAAAGCACTCTACATTTACGAGAAATATCTTTTGGGTCGTTTATTTAAATTAAATAAATCTCGCAAAATATAAAACACCTGCATATTCTCCTACGCAACTACTTCCATTACATTGATGATGTCCTGTATATTTTAATGTTCCTGAATATAGGGCATTTCCTCTACGTTCAGTTATACTTATACTTGATGGAAAATCACTTGAATTATTATAATAATAATATGGATTATTATAAGTATAGTAAATTGCTTAATCTTCAAATCCTCTAGCCCTTACCTGATAACTAAAGGCTTTTTCATTTTCTAAATCGTTTTCCTTAGATTTAGCAAAAATAGGACTTATACATAACATCACAAGCATCATAACAAAACTAACTGCAAGAATTTTCTTCTTCAATTTTACCAACTCATTTACTTTAACTTTATTATGTGATATCATTATACTAAATAAAAGTAAAGGAGAATTTTCTTATGAAAAAAATATATTTTAATTTATTTTGTTTTATACTTATTATAAGTATGATTGCTTGCAATAAAAATTCTGTTTCTAAACAAGCAAGTATAGATAAAAATAATAACAATTCTATACAAACTGAAGAATATAAGAATAAGGTATCTGATAAAACAAATAATTCTGTAATTCATAGCCAAGCAGATGAAAAAACACTACCCCACCAACAAATTAATAAGGATAATTTAAAACTTGTTATTGGTAGTAAAAAAGCTTCTGAAATTCTTAAAAAATTAGAATATGAAAATCCTGTTGGCGTACCTGATACTTGTCAAAAAGACTGGCCTGATGCGACGGTTTTTGGTTCAGAAGAAAATCCTAACTACGAAATTTTAAAAGATTTGCACCCCACAGTATATATCACAGAGTCTAATTTAACTTATAAAAATTCTAAACCTAATGAAAAATTACATTCTTGTGGAGTATATTATTATAATTTTAAAGATGATTGTGAAAGTGAAGAGTATTTAGCACAATTAAAAGATATTAGCTACCTAATTTATAATAAAGATAAAGCAGAAGAAGTTATTAATAATCTTGCATTAAACGAATCTAACAATAAAAAATAATTAAATATGTTCCATAGCTTAAGGTCCTATAACTAAAAAACAAAACCACTTTTAAAGGGCTATAATTTAGCTTTCATAAGTGGTTCTATTTTTATATACTTATACTATAAAAAGTATTTATGCTATCTCATATTTATTATATAATAATTTTTTATAACATATATAAAAATATATTTACTAATACTGATTTACTATTTTGAGAAGAGTTTAAAATCTTATAAAATTAATTTTTGTAAAGTTTTAAATTCATCAGTACCCGCAACTCCGGCAAGGTCGAATAAAACCGTTTCTGTATTGGTTATTACAGTACCCATTTGGTCAAGATTGTTTAAAGCATTTTTATGGTTAAATTCATTTCTTGACCCGCAAGCATCGGCAGGCAAAAAAACTTCAAATCCTGCTTCTATAAGACTTCTTATGGTTTGGTAGATACAAATATGAGTTTCAATGCCGCAAATAATTATCTGCTTTTTTCCCATTCCGTCAACGGCTTTTTTTATATCATTATCGCTATAAGCATCAAAACTCAGTTTAGGATATTCTTTAAATTCTCCTAAGTGTTTAGTTATATCAGCCAGATTAGAACCTAGTCCTTTTGGATACTGAGCTGTTACTAATACAGGCATTGATAAAATCTCTCGGGTCTTAGCAATAATAATTGTATTTTTTATTACATTTTCCCCGTTGTTAATTGATTTTAAAATTTTTTCTTGCATATCAACAAAAAGAAAAAAAGCCTTGTTTTTATCTAAATTAAAATTTTTCATAAGCCTCCTACATTTCTTCCACTTTAACTTCATTCATTATTTTTTTAATTTCACTCATTTGTACTTGTGAAAACTTCATATAATTTTCGCAAATTGAAGATGCCATTGCCAGTTTTATTATAGTTTCGAAATCATAATCCCTATCTATTCCTACAGTAAAGCCTGCTAACATCAAATTTTTATTATAAGTTTTTAAATCAGAAATTTTTTCAAAATATACCCTATAATTCTTATCTTTTGTTGAAACTACCGTTGCCCTATTACTATTCACTACAACTATGCCCACACCCTTATCCAATAATTTTTTGCTAAAAGCCGGAACATCTCCTGTATAATTTACATCTTCATCTTTTTCCGCATCTTTTTTATCTAAAATTAATAGATAAGGTCTTGCATCTTTAATATATTTTAATGAAGGGGGATTTACTGCAACGTGAACATTTTCCCTATAACAAATTTTTATAAGATTATCATATAAGTCATCTTTCAAAGAATCATGATCAATATTTGAAATAGCCACGATTCTTTTACTCTTTATTGTCTTTTCAAATTCTGCTAGAATATCAGCCTTATCTTCCATAGTAATTCTTGGAGTTTTAGTTGTGAATACTGTCTTATTATCTTCATTTTCAAAAATTAATTTTTCAACATTATCATCTTTAAGTTTTACTGAAGTAGTTTCAATGTATGAATCTCTTAAATTTTTTTCAATCATTTCACCTATACCTGTGCCCTTAAGCATAAATACTTTGCTATCTTGAAATAAATTTTTTGAAAAAACTGCCATATCTATTCCATATCCCGATGCATAAAACCTATTGGATTTAATTACATTTTCTTCTCCCTGCCTAAACTCATTTACCTTATACTTTCTTATTAATTTAGGATTAAAGTCGCAATATAGTATCATTTTGTCCACCTCATTTTTTTTATTTTATTAAATACTTCCTCTTTTAAGTACTTAATCATTTCACTAGCCTTTTTTTTGTCTTTATTTTTTACATAAATATATAATTTCAGCTTCGGTTCGGTTCCCGAAGGTCTTAAAGCAAACCATGATTCATCTTCACAAATAAATTTTAATACATTTGAAGACCCAATATCTTTATACCCTTTAATAAAGTCAATCTTTTCTTTAATTTTTAACCCTGCAAAATTATCAAATGACTCTCCTCTGAAATATTCCATAATTTGCTGAATTTTTTTTGCTCCATCTTGACCATCCATAATTATAGACGTTAAATATTCTTCTTGGTAGCCATATTCTTGAAAAATTTCATGCAACCTTTCATATAAAGACTTGCCGTTTTTCTTATAATAAGCTGCCATTTCTCCAACCATCATAGCAGTTTGAACGCCGTCCTTATCCCTTACAAAATTAGAAATTACATATCCTATAGATTCCTCATATCCAAAAATAAAACTGTAATCTTTTGTTTCTTCCCATATGTTTGCATAATTACAAATATTTTTAAAGCCTGTGAGTGAATCAAAACATTTTGCATTATAATTTCTCCCTATATGTTTAATCAAGTCAGATGAAACTATTGATTTAACAATGGCAGGATTATTTGGCATTTTACCTTTTTCATATAAGGATTTTAATATATAGTCAACTAATAGATAAGCGAGTTCATTGCCGGTAAAAGGATAATATTGGCCCGCTTTTATCCTCCCTAGGGCACGAAACCTATCACTATCCGGGTCAGTTGCCATAATAATATCAGCATCATTTTTTACAGCATATGTTTTGCTCAGATTGAAAACATCAATAAATTCAGGGTTAGGATAACCCACCGTTGTAAAATCAGGATCCGGATTTTCCTGCTCTTTAACTATTGTAATATTTTGAAAACCTCGTTCTTTTAAAATATGCCTGACGGGTTTATTTCCGCATCCGTTCAAGGGAGTATAAATAATTTTTAAATTCTTATCTAATTCATCCCCCCTATTGATACTCAAATTTAAAACCTTTTCATAATAATTTTCATCAACAATGTCAGAAACAATTTCAATTAATCCCCCTTTAAGGGCTTTTTCAAAATGTACTCTCTCTATTTTCCCATATTCTATATTTTTTATTTCTTTTAAAATTTTGTCGGCATCATCTTCGAGAATTTGTGAGCCCTTATGGTTATAAACCTTGTAGCCGTTATAATTTTTTGGATTGTGAGATGCTGTGACCATAACTCCTGCTGCAGTCTTTAAATATCTTACGGCATAAGCAAGCATTGGTGTCGGTCTAATATCGTCAAAAATATAAGTCTTTATTCCCATTGCTGCAAAAATTTCAGCTGAAATTCTTTCAAATTCATAAGATTTGTGACGAACATCTCTAGCAATTACTATAGACCTATCTTTATAATTTCTCTTAATAATAACTTTTCCAAGAGCATAGGCAGTCTTAGAAACTGTGTAATTATTCATCCTGTTAGTGCCGGCTCCTAAAATCCCTCTAAGACCTGCTGTTCCAAATTCTAAAGTCTTATAAAATCTATCTTTAATTTCTTCTTCATCTTTTATGGCTCTTAATTCATCCTTAGTAGCCTCGTCTGTAAAGTCACCATTTATCCAATTTTCATATTCCTTTTTATAATCCATAGCTACTCCTTACAAATATCAAAAAATTTAGCTCCGATTAAATTTGCAACATCTTTTGGATTAATCTTAACTTGCAATCCAACTTTTCCACCGCTTACAAAAAAGTAATCCAAATCTTTTGCTGATGAATCTATAAATGTTGGAAATTCTTTTTTCATTCCTATAGGTGAACAGCCCCCATGAATATATCCTGTAAGAGGTAAAAGCTCTTTTTGATGAATCATTTCAATCTTTTTTTCTCCACTTGCCTTAGCTGCTTTTTTTAAATCTAATTCGCTTATAGAAGGAACAACAAAAACATAATAATTTTTATCCTTAGACACAGT
This sequence comes from uncultured Peptoniphilus sp., assembly GCA_902489255.1. Taxonomy (GTDB): domain Bacteria; phylum Bacillota; class Clostridia; order Tissierellales; family Peptoniphilaceae; genus Peptoniphilus_A. Next base: position 43,408 of record CABTZF010000008.1, read on the forward strand.
AACTAAAGTTTTAAAGACACATCCGGCATCTTCCCCAGTTTTTTTAGCAACATCAAGCCCACTAATGCCACCATCAGTATTATATTCAATTAAATCATAAGTTAATTTATTAGAATCTAATATTCTTGCAACATTTGTTTTTTTCATAACTACCTCGCAATATTTATATTAAGTCTAACTTATTGCAGTATTTTTTCTGTAATAAGTTAGTTTCTTAATTTTATACAATAAAAATAGTATAGATTTTTCTTAATAAATCTATACCTATATTTTAACATATTTAACTCGTTTAATTAATGTTTCCTTTTGAGCAAAATAACAATTATTAAAATTATTACACCTAAGATAACAATAGAACCTCCAGGTTTTAAACCACAATAAAAGGAAATAAAAAGACCGCCTATTGTAAAAATAACGCCAAAAACTGCTGATAATACAGTTGTTTTAAAATATCCATAATTAAACTGTAATGCAGAAGCAACAGGCAAAACCATTAAAGATGAAATAATTAATACACCAACAGTCCTTGAAGAAATAGAAATTGTCAGAGCAATTAAAAACATAAAAATTCTATTTATACTCTCAACCTTAACTCCACTTAGCCTTGCAGAGGTCTCATCAAAAGAAATATACATTAAATCTTTATACAAATAAGAAAAAATCAAAAATACAACTAATGAAGAAACAATAATCATATAAAACTCAAAACTTGAAATTGTAATTATTGAACCGAAAAGAAAAGATTCAAAATTGGCAGCTGTATTTATAAAGCCTGAAATTAAAGATGCAAGACCAACTCCAAGGGACATGACAATTGCAGTAGAAATTTCTCCATATCCCGGAAAATTTTTTCTAATAAATTCCATAAAAAAAGTTGCTATTATGCAGGTTATCATAGCTCCAATAATAGGCTGAGTTCCTGCTAATATGCCAATCATTACCCCAGCTAAAGAAACATGGGATAGGGCATCTCCTATAACTGAAATTTTTTTATTTACTAAGACAATTCCCATCAACGGTATAACTATGGAGATTATAAAACCAACAATTAGTGCCTTAATCATATATGAATAATGAAAAATTTCCACTATTTCACCTCTTCAATCTTCTTATCTTTAATCAAATAAATCCTATTTGCCAAATGTTTAACTTCTGAAAGTTCATGAGTTACCATTAAAATACTTATATTATGAAAATTATTAAAATGCTCTAAAAGATCAAAAAGTGCTAATTTAGATTTGTAGTCTATGCCAGCAGTGGGTTCATCTAATATTAAAAAAGATGGAGCATTTACTATAGCTTTAGCAATTAGAACTCTCTGTCTTTGCCCACCTGAAAGTTCTTTATATAAATTGTTTTCATAATCGCTCATTCCAACAATTTCTAGGGCATTTCTTACAGATTTTCTGTCTTTTTCACTTAATTTCTTAAAGCCTTTAACTTTATGATATAAAGATAAGGATACGAGCTCAAAAACTGTAATTGGAAAATCCAAATTATTACCAAGAGAAAGTTGAGGCACATATCCTATCTGATAAGAGTTATCTAAAAGGGGAAAAATAATTTCTCCCCTATAAGCCTTTATTTCATTTAAAATAACTTTTAAAAGGGTGGACTTGCCTGCCCCATTGTCACCAATTAAAAGTGCAAAATCCCCCTTTTTAATTTCTAAATTAATATTTTCTAAAATATTTTCACTTTGATATTTAAAATATAGATTTTTGATTTGCAAAATCTTATCTGTCAACTTAAAACCTCTTCTAAGATTTTTAAATTATTTTCCATTATTGAAAAATAATCTTCGCCCTTATCCATTTGTTCTTGAGTCAAAGTTTCCACAGGAGAAAGAACTTTTATTTGAGCACCTGTTTCAGCTTTAATTGTATCGGCGATTTTTGTTGAAGTCATTTCTTCAACACAAATATATTTTATATTATTTTTCTTGATATAGTCAATTATTTGTGCCATAGTTTGTGCATCTGGTTCATCTTCGTTAGAAATATTTTTTATAGGAACTTGACTTAAGCCATAATCCCCACATAAATAACCAAAAGCTTGGTGAGAAACTACCATAACTCTATTAGGTAAAACTGATATTTTTTGGCTGTATTCTTTATCTAGATCATCACACATTTTTGCATTTTTATCAAAGTTTTTTTGATAATAAGACGCATTATCTGGGTCAATTTCAGATAATTTATTCTTAATATTTTCCATTTCAATTTTTGCATTCTTAATTGAAAGCCAAGTATGAGGATCATACATACCGTGATGATGTTCTTCTTCATGAGATGAATGATTTTCCTTAGCTTCATGATTGTGATTATTTTCATTTTCATGATTGTGGTTATGGTCTGCATCATCACTATTTTGACAACAGTCATGGTCATGGTCGTGGTCATGAGTAGCTTTAATTAAATCAACACCTTCGCTTGCTTGGCAAGTTTTTAAATCAGGATTAGATTCTATAATTTTATCAGTAAAAGATTCAAGGCCTGCCCCATTGTAAATAAAAAGATCTGCCTTGGATAAATTTTTAATATCATCGCTTGATGGTTCATAATGGTGAGGTTCTTCTCCAGGTTTAGTCAACATAGATAAATTAATTTTATCTCCACCTATTTTTTTTGTAAAATCATATATGGGATAAACAGACGCATAAACATTTAATTTACCATTACTTTCTTCATTTTTTGCTTCATTATTTGCGGCTGGTTTAGAACATGCTGTAAATAAAAGAGCAAGTAATATTACAAATATTTTCTTCATTTTTTTCCTCCTTATTGCAAACAGTTTGCATTTGCATTATTTATTATAACAAAAAATTTTTGATTTACAAGTCTATTTTGAATATTTTTATTTTTATATTATAATAATTGTGAAAAGGGTGAGGATATGAAAGAATATAAAAAATTATTAAAAGATCATGGTTTAATTGTAACAAAGGGGCGCAGCCATGCTTTGGAAATATTAATGAATTCCAATGTACCTATGAATGTTGAAGAAGTTTTTCAAAAAGTTGATAGGCAATTAGTTCCAAACTTTACGTCCTTATACAGGATACTCAATCAATTATTTGAAGCCGGTTTATTAAATAAGACAATCCATCAAAATGGAATGAATTACTATGAAATAAAAAGTCCTCATCATAAACATTATATTGTATGTAAAATTTGTGGCAATATCTCTGAAATTAAACATTGTCCTATGGAAGCCTTTGAAAAAGAAGTTTCACAAGAAACAGGCTTTATAGTTGAATGTCATACAGTTGAACTGGAAGGAATTTGCCCCCAATGTCAAGAAAAAAATAAGAATTAACTTCTCCTCACCTGTTTTTATCTAAAATATTTTAGATACAAAAAAAGGCGAAATAAGTTCCGCCCTAATAAATAAAATTAAAATTCTTTACATGATTATTATATCTCTTGTTTTAAACTTATAGACCTATAACCAATTTTATTCCTCTGATTATTAATTTTATGGTCCATTTTCTTAAATCATATCCATAAGATTTTTTCATCCATTTTTCCCTTAACTTTTATAATTATTGTTAAATCCAAGAGTTTTAAATTTTCAATTTTTTTGAGATCTTCTTCTTTATCTTTTGCTGCCTATAAAAAATCTTAATAGCTGTCACTAATAATGTGTCAAGTAAAATTACTTATTCTCTATCTTTTTAAGGCGAAAAAAGGATGATTAATAAATCTTTGTCCTAAAAATGATTAAAGCTCACAAACTTTTATTCTAAATAAAGCTTTATTATTAACTTAAAAATAAAAAAAATGAACACCCAAATAATAAAAAATATATTAGTTGATAAATTTTTTCTCTTATATAAGATACAAGAAATAAAATAGCTTAGAAAAAATAAAACTATATCATTCACAAGTTTTAGCTACCCTCTTTAGGTTAACTTTATGTTCATATTCTTCTTTTAAAATAGAATAAATAGCCATATCTCCAATTCCAAAGTTGTTAAAATCAGCTTGTCTGAGAGTGCCTTCATAGGTTAAACCGCATTTTTTCATAACTAAACCCGAATTGACATTCCTAGTATCGTGTCTGCCTTCAAGTCTATTTATTGCAAGCCTTTCAAAAGAAAACTCAATAATTTTATTTAAAGCTTCTTTCATATACCCTCTATGCCACCATTTATTTCCCAAACAGTAGCCAACTTCAACTGAATTTACTTTTTTGTTAATTTGACCTAATGATATTGAGCCAATTGATTCATTAATTTCTTTCAACTCTATATTCCACTGATAAAAATCTAACCTATTATAGGAATTTAACCATAATTTAATTGTTTTTTCAGAATCCTCAATATTTTTATTTGTTTTCCAAGTCAAAAATTTTGTAACTTCATCAATACTCATCCAATTTTTAAAAGCACTTTGTGCATCATTAAGTTCAAATTTTCTTAGAGTCAGTCTATTTGTTTGTAATTTTTGGGTTCCTAAATCTTCCAATACTTTATCCTCTTTTCATATTTAATAATGTCCCGGTAATAAAAAATTAGAACTCAAAAGTTCTAATTTCTAAATACAATTATAAAATATTTTCTTCCTCTTTTATTTTATTATATTCATCGTTGGAGTTGTTTTCCACTTCAACGTAGTCTTTTAATATATTCATGAATTCTTCACCTGTAATTGTTTCTTTTCTCAATAAATATTCAGCTATTGCCGACAAGGCCCTTATATTATCTTTAAGGATATTTCTAGCCTTCTGATGAGCTCTATCAATTAACTGACTGACAGCCTTATCAATTTCATATTGGGTTTGCGGTGAACAAGTTAGGGAAGAATCTCCTCCTAAATAGACATTATTTACCTCTTCCATAGCTACAAAGCCAAAATTTTCATCCATGCCATATCTTGTAATCATAGCCTTGGCAATTCTTGTGGCTTGCTCTATATCATTTGAAGCTCCTGAGGTTGGGCTGTTGAAAATTATTTCTTCTGCCGATCTTCCCCCTGTTAATGTAACAATTTTATTGAAAGCCTCTTCTTTTGAAAGCAATACTTTTTCTTCCTCATCCACTTGCATAGTATAGCCTAAAGCCCCTGAAGTTCTGGGAATTATTGTTATTTTATGAACCGGAGCGCTCTTCTTTTGTAAAGCCGCAACTAAAGCATGACCAACTTCATGATAAGCAATTATTCTCTTTTCTTCCGGTGATATCATAGTATTTTTTCTTTCATAACCGGCTAGAACAACTTCAACAGATTCCTCCAAATCTCTTTGGCTCATCCTGTCCCTTCCTTCTCTAACTGCTCTTAAAGCCGCTTCATTTACCATATTGGCAAGATCCGCACCGCTAGCTCCGGCAGTTGAACGAGCAACTTGACCATAATCAATATCTAATTCTTTTTTAATTTTTTCAGCATGGACTTTTAAAATTGCAATTCTTCCTGCAAGATCAGGAAGTTCTACCGGTATTCTTCTGTCAAACCTGCCCGGTCTTAATAGGGCCGGGTCTAAAGAATCCGGTCTATTGGTTGCCGCTAGGATAACAACACCTTTTTTTGCATCAAAGCCGTCCATTTCAGATAAAAGTTGGTTTAAGGTTTGCTCCCTTTCATCATTCCCGGAATAGCCACCCCTATCTCTTTTCTTGCCTATAGTATCAATTTCATCTATAAATATAATACAAGGTGCCTTTTCATCCGCTTGTTTAAATAAATCTCTGACCTTAGCCGCTCCCAAACCTACAAACATTTCTACAAATTCAGAACCAGAAATAGAAAAGAAAGGAACGTCAGCTTCCGAAGCAACCGCCTTGGCAAGAAGTGTCTTTCCTGTTCCCGGAGGTCCCACTAATAAGGCTCCCTTTGGTAGTTCAGCACCAATTTGAGTATATTTTTTTGGATTGTGTAGAAAATCTACAATTTCCTTTAAGGCTTCCTTTGCTTCTTCTTGACCGGCTACATTTGAAAATTTTATTCCTTTTGTGGATTCAACATATATCTTTGCTCCACTTTTACCAAAATTCATCGGTCCGATTCCTGAGCCCTCTCCAAATTTTTTAAAGATTGTCTTTGATAGGACAAACCAAAGTAAGCTCACTAAAATAAATGTGGTAACTAGTGAAAGTAAAAGCTGTTCAATTTGATTAAGTTGCTTGGGATAAATTTGCGAACTTTTAACATTGTGTTCAATCAGCCTGTCAACAAGCATGGGATCATTAAAAACGTTTGTTTCATATTTTTGAATCTTACCATCTTTATCTTTTGCTTCAAATGCTATGGTTCTATCTCTGACTTCAACACTCTTTACTTTACCCTCATTTATCATATTGATAAAACTTACATAATCCGACTGTTTAATGTCTGTGGCTCTGTTAAGTCTGGGAATCGTGTAATAAGACAAAATAAAAAATAAAAGTATAGCCAAAATATAATAAACAACATTAGGTTCTTTATTTGATTTTTTGTTGTTAAATTTATTATTTGTATTTTTATTAGAAGACAATTTTTAACTCCTTTCTCACTGTTCATATTTTTTATTATTTACCCAATATTAATTAAAAATATAAAATTATGCTATAAATTTTTATAGCATAATTATAAAAGTTCTCTTCTGTTTTTCAAAGCGGCAGAAATTGTTATTTCATCATAATATCCCAAATCTCCGCCAACAGGTAAACCATAAGCAATTCTTGTAACCTTAAGCTTGTATGGTTTTAGGGCTTCAAATAGATATGAAGCAGTTATATCTCCGTCAACGGTTGGAGATGATGCAATAATTATTTCTTTAATATTTTTATCTTCTTTAACTCTTTTAACCAGATCATAAAAATTTATATCAGCTTCTGTTCTACCCTTCATTGGTGAAATAAAACCATTCAGTACGTGATATACCCCCTTATAAGAACCTGACCTTTCCATAGCTTCCAAGTCTTTAGGATATTCAACAACACAAATAGTTGACCTGTCCCTTAATGAATCAGAACAAATCGGGCATGGATCAGTGTCGGAAATATTGTAACAGACAGAGCATTTTTTTACCTTATCTTTAATAGTTCCTATACTTTCCGCTAATTCTTTTACTTCAACCTTATCCATATCAATTATATGATATACAAGTCTTTGTGCTGATTTTTGCCCAATACCCGGAAGCCTGGTAAGATTTCTTATAAGTTCTTCTATAGGTCCAACTGCATAATTCATTAATTAAAGTCCCGGTATGTTTAAGCCGCCTGTTAATTTACTCATTTGTGAATTCATTTTTTCTTCAGCATTTCTCAAAGCTTCATTTACAGCAGCCACAATTAAATCTTCCAACATTTCTACATCTTCAGGGTCCACAACTTCCTTATCAAGTTTAACGGATACAAGTTCTTTATTACCGTTTACAGTAACAGTTACAGCTCCTCCTCCGGCAGTTGCGGATATTTCTTCATTCTTTAAATTTTCCTGCATCTCAGCCATTTCTTTTTGCAACTTTTCTATTTGCTTCATCATATTGTTCATGTTTCCGCCACCACGTGGGTAGCCGCCAAATCCTTTTGCCATATTTCCTCCTAAATATTTTTAATCATATCTTTACCAAATAAGTCTTCCAACTTTTTTAAGGTTGAGTCTTCTTCTAGGCTAACTTTAACATCAATATTTAAACCGTATCTTTCTTTTAAAACACTTCTTATGCTTTCCAACCTTTTAGGCTCATTTGTTGAGCTGAGATGAAATTCATGTCCCGGCCCATAGCAAATATCTAAGATATTATTTTCAAAAGAATACGGTCGTGCATCATTAAGTAAGCCGACTAAGGGTATTTGATTTATTGATTTTAAATCTTCTAGAATATTTATCCAGTCCCTTTTAAAATCATTAATTGAAAGCTTTGCATCTTTTTTTTCAGCCTTACTTTCATTTTTAAAACTTAAGTCCTTGTCATCAGCTCCATATTTTTCTAGATTTTTATCTTCATTATTTTTATCGTACTCTTCGTTAGCTTTTGAAATTTTATCTTCAGATTTTTTAATTATATCATTATTATTACTATTTTCCAAAGTTTTTAAAGTATCATCTATAATTAAATTATCTTCTTTAGTATTTTCAAAGGTATTTTCAAAAATTTCTTCACTATTAATAAATTTCTTTTCAAGTTCTTCCAGTCTTATCTGTAGATCTTTTACATTCTTTTCTAAAGATCTCCATGATTTTTTATTACATATTTTTATTGCTGTCATTTCCAACAATATCCTTGGACTTTCGGCATATTTTAAACTCCCTTGCAAGTCCTTCAAATCTTCAAGAATATCTAATATATCATCTAAATCACAAGTTAAGGCCTGAGCTTTAAATTCTGTTAGATATGTTGAATAAACCAAGTTTTCAGGATTCTTTAAAGTCTTGACAAGCATTAAATCTCTAAAATGACTTAGTAGTTGATTGTTTAAAGACAAGAAATCCTTACCTTGAAGGGCAATTTTATCAATAGAATTTATTGCCTTAAGAGCATCCTTTTTTATTAGAGCATCTGTAAATTCAAAAATATCATCTAATGAAGAAATTCCAAGTATATTTAATGCATCTTCAAGGGCAATTTTATCACTGTCAAAGGACAAAAGTTGATCCAAAACCGATAAGGCATCTCTCATTGCTCCGTCAGAATTTTTTGCGACTAAGCTGTAAACCTCTTCATCTAAAGTTTTTCCCTCTAATTTACAAATATTCTTTAAATTTTTAACTATATCTTCATTAGATAGTCTTGAAAATTCAAACTTTTGACTTCTGGAAAGTATAGTGGCGGGAATCTTTTCAACTTCTGTAGTTGCCAAGATAAATATTAAGTGAGCGGGCGGTTCCTCCAAAATCTTAAGAAGTGCATTGAAAGCACCCTTGGACAACATGTGAACTTCATCTATTATATATACCTTGTACTTTAAAAAAGTAGGCGGATAAATTACTTTTTCTTTTAATTCACGAATATCGTCAACTCCATTGTTTGAGGCTGCATCCATTTCAACTACATCTACTGCGGTATTGTTTAAAATAGAAAGGCAAGATTTACATTCATTACAAGGATTTCCATCTATAGGATTTTCACAGTTTACTGCCCTTGCAAAAATTTTTGCCGCTGACGTTTTCCCAGTGCCTCTGGTTCCTGAAAAAAGATAAGCATGACTAACTTCATTATTTTTTATTTGATTTTTTATAGACCTTACAACAGCATCTTGACCAAGCATTTGATCGAAATCTTTCGGTCTATATTTTCTATATAATGCCTTATACATAATCTTATTCACCTCTTTAATTATAACAAAAAATTCTACCAAGATAAAATTATCTAATATTTTTAACAGACCTTTCACACTTTTATCACATAGGTTCAATATCATATGACCTAGATAATTATTAGGAGGAATTAATTATGAAAAATTTGAAGAAATTAGCAAGTGTTGGTATTGCATCTGTTCTTATGCTAAGCATGGTAGCTTGCCAAGGTGGAAATAAAACTAACAACGCTAACGCTAAACAAGAAAATGCTATAAACGCTCAAGAACAAGCTAACAAGAACCAAGCTGAAGCTAATGCTTCTCAAGAAAAGGCAAATGCAGCTGCTGAAAATGCTAAAAATGCTGAACAAGCTGAAGAAGCTACTAACGGAGCTAATGCTTCTACTGAAGAAAAATCAGAATAATCTATTTAAAGTCGGACCTCAGTTTTGAGGTCCTATTTTTTTACATAATAACCGGTCTATAATAAATTACTAATTATTTTTTACAATATTAAAAAACAATGGTGCAAACACTATAATAATTTTAATATTTAATATGCTACATTTATGATATAATAATATTATTTGAAAGAAGGTGGCCTATGTTTTGTCCAAACTGTGGAAATGTAGTATCTGATACTGACAATTACTGTGCTATATGTGGAAAAAAATTAAAGAATGTACAGGTTAAAGTTGAAAATTTAGAAAAAAAATCTAAATCATCCCATGAAAGAACTAAGGATGTAACTAGAGTTTTTAATCCAAAAAAATTAGATGCTATTGACAATACTGACGACATCAAAAATATAATCGCTGCTGTTGATAAAAAAGTTTCTGAAAATATTAGAGAGTATGAGCTGCGCAATAATACCCAAGATAAACTTAATAAAATTAATGAGCAACCCATTTTAAAAGATTCTCCTAAGAAAAAATCTTCTAAGGCAGGGGGAAAATATATAAATTTATCAGGTACTGAAGAAATTTCAATAAAAAATGACATTGATAAAGTAAAAAAATCTATAAAAACTGAATCCAATGAAATATCAGACCCCACTAAAATTAAAACCCATTCTTCTGACTTCAACATATCTCAGGCTGAACTTATAAAAAGAGTTCAGGAAGAATTGAAAAAGGAAAATTATAATTTACCTGATGATGAGGATTCATCTCCGGCTTTAAACTCATCAAAATATGCAACTGCTAAAGCTGATAAGAGTATAAAATTAAAAAAGCCGTTTAAAAACCTTTGGAAAGATTTTATCAATGAAGATGACGATGAATTTTCTATTTTTAATAATATTAATAAAGATAAATCCATAAAGACAAAAGAAACTAGAAATTTTGAGTTCACTAATACAGAAGATTTTTCCAATAAATCAATTGAAGACACAATGTCTGTACCGAAAATTACTTCAGCAAATGAAAAAGTCATAGATAAAATATTAAGTGACCAAAAAAAACAAGAAAAAAAAGCTACCGGTAAAACTAAAGCAAATGAAAATTCTCTCTTTACCAGCATAAAAAAAAGCATAAAAAAGAAAACATCAACTCTTAATAATAAAGATAATTTTAGAGAAAATGATGATAATAAAAAAGAAACTAAATTATCCGGTTTAAAAGAGAACATTCAAGACGATTTTAAGTCCCAAAAAGTTGTTTTACAGGCAGATAAAAAAAATACTAACTTTTACCTTAGCTATTTAAAAAAATTTTCAATTCTGAATATTAATTTTTCAGAATTTCTAACCAGCATTAAGAGCAAAGAAAGTATTATCCTATTAATTTTGGGATTAAACTTAATTTTTGTTTCTATGTTTATTGGTCAAGGCAAAGTAAGTCCTTATCTTTTCTTATTTTTAGTCTTAAAAGTAATATTTGATTATTTTCAATTTGTAATCCCCTTAAAGGTAGCTAAAGATAAGACAGATCTATTTGAAACAAAAGAAAAGTTCAACCTGCATTGCCTTATAAATTGGTTTTATGCTAAGCTTTTCCTTTTCATCGGCTTTGTAATAACTCCAATAGGTGGATTTTTCCAATTCAGCCTTTTAAAAGCAATGACTCCTATGCCGATTGCTACAATAATTCTGATTATTTTATCACCTATTATTGCACTCAGTTTCTATATAGACTCTTTAGAAAAAAGAAAAATTATCGACTTCATTGGTTGGTATTCATTGTTATTTATCTTATTTGAACTTTGTTTTAAATTAGTATGGTTCGGTTTGAATTTTATATTTAACACTCTATTTTAAAAACAATATTAAAAAGAGCCTAAAGCTTTCATTTCAGCTTCAGGCTCTTTTTTAGACTTCTCTCTAAAATTGGGTAGTCCCATTGGGTCTATCCAATTTTTTTAATCATTTCTTAATTAAGCATTATGCAAATTATTATTCTTTAGCCTTTAATGCCCCGGTCCATTTACTTCCCAAAAAATAAACTATAAAAATTAAAATATTATATATAGCGAGTACAAGGAAAATATATAAAAATATTGGCCATTTAGCAAAAAAATCAGTTAATATAGGACTATACCTTAAATATCCGGCATTGGCATCATCAAGAAAATTATATCCTATATAGACCAGTAAATTAAAGTTAGCAAAAATATACATAAATTTAAGATCTTTCTTTGAAAAATCGTAATTTTCTACAAAAATAAAGTAAGCTGCACAAAGAATAATTGCATAATGGGCCATAAAAAAGCACACAACTGTTGCATGTGGAAATTTATAAGGAAGGATATCCGGTGATATTATTGGTAGAATACCGCCTATACTTCCCCAATAAACATTAATGGTCTTTAATTTAGATGAATCTGTTAAAAGACCTAAAAAACCAAAAATTAGAGCAACTCTACAAGTATATACCGGCAATAAGTCCGATGTTGAATTAGTTTCCCCTAAAAAGAAAATATAATAAATAACTTGTTCTATAATAATAAATAAAGCCAAAATGTACCTAAATCCCATTTTAATCCTATAAGTATCTGCTATAATTTTTCTATTCTTATAAATTATAAATATAAGTAAGGAAAGAAAGATAATAAGGGAAAAATGTGAAAAACTAAATTTATTAAAAGGTATATTCTCATCAGTATGCCTAAAAAAATAAGTCAGCAAAAAATCACCCACAAAAAATAATGTTAAAATTTGACAAAATCAAGGTTTTTATATATTAAAAGAACCGCCACAAGTGACGGTTCTATTAAATTATAAATTTACTTGTGTCCATTTAAAAATTCATTAATCTTAGGACCAACTTCTCTCTGACTTTTGCCACTTACAAAAACACCTATATGACCTGTATTTATTTCAACCATTTCCTTATCAGTAGAACCTACATGGTCCATTATAGGTCTTGTTGCTTGAGGTGGAACTTGATTATCCTTTGTTCCTAAAATTACAAGCAATGGACAAGTAATATTTTTCAAGTTGACTTCTTCACCATCAAGTTTAAACTCTCCCTTAATCAGTGAATTTTTATGATACATTTCAATTTGAAATTCCTTATAAGCACGCCCAACTTGATCGGGTGAATCAAAAATCCATTGCTCCATACGCAAAAAGTTAGCCAATTTATTTGCATCGTCCAAATAATCTATAATACTTAGGTACTTATCAATCATTAAATCCAGAGGCTTTAAAAATACAAATCCTGCATTCATAAATTCTCCCGGAATATTTCCAAAAGTATCAACTAGAAGATTGGGATTCAAATATTTTCCCCATTTGAAAAGTAACCCGTCATTTGTTGAAAAATCAACAGGCGTAACTAATGTTACAAGGTTTTTTATCTTGTCTTGGTTTAGAGCTGTATAAATATAGGAAAAAGTCCCTCCTTGGCATATGCCCATCAAATTAATCTTATCAAGCTTATGTCTTTTCCTAATTATATCAACTGCATCTTCCAAATATCCGTTAATATAATCATCCAAGCCAATATATCTGTCATCAGCTGTCGGATAACCCCAATCTATTATATAAAGGTCTTGGCCTCCCTTTAATAAATTTCTAATGAGTGACTTATCTTCTTGCAAATCCATCATATATTGCTTATTAACAAGAGCATAAACAATGAGCATCGGAGTCTTATTAATATTTTCTACCAAGGGTCTGTAATGGTAGAGTTTCATCTTATCTTCAGAAAAAATCAAGTCTTTTGGGGTTGCATCCGAACCTGTATAATCTACATTCATAAGAGTATTTATACCTTTTAACATCTTATCAAAAGATTCAAAAGTTTGAATCATAGATTTGTCCAGTTCAAAACCGTATAAATCTTCCATTATTTGCCCTCCTTTTAGTCCTCATACTTATCTTCATTTTTCTTCCTCAAATCTCTCTTTAACATACGGACTTCTTTCTTTAATTCATAAACTGACTTATAAAGAGAATCCATATCTTCATTTGTTGGAATTGGAAGATTTTTTAAAGCATTCATAATTAGCTTATCTACATCTTTTTTTAAGTACATTAGAGAATCAACATAATTCCCAAGAAACTTACTGAATTCATCAGAATAAAATAATTTATCAAAATTTTCTGAAACTTTTGAGCTCCAAAATTCATAAAATTCTTCAAAAGTTTGTGGGGCTTTGTCTTCTTTAACCATATCCATAGATTCTTGAATAACATTTTTTGTAGAATCAATGACTACTGTGTTTAGCTTAATGCTCAATTCTATAAAATAAGTTATAAATTTAATAAATCTGTCAAAAGTTTGCATTCTATTTTGATATAAATTTCTATCAATCCCAAATTGAGGTGAATTTAAAAGTTTAGCATAAGTTTTATTATAATTATCTTTCCATATATTAAAAAATTCCAAGAAACCTTCAGGATCAGACAAAGCTCCTTTCATAAAACTGTCAACCAAACTTTCAAAAGAATCTGTCCACGGTCCGTAGACAATCTTCATAGTTTCCCTATAAGTATTTGAAAGCTCAAAAGTCTGTTTCATAAGGACCTGTAAATCCAAGGGTAAAAGAGGAAAAATATAAGTATTAATATATTTCAAGCAATTTGCTTTGAAATCCATCATTATCATGTCCAGATTTTTTTTGCCCGGCTCAAAATTGTTAATAAATAACTCCTTGTACATCTTATACAATTCATAGTAGGTCTTAGATGCTTCTTTTATCTTTCCTATAACTTCAAAAGGACTACCCTTATAGTCAAACATCCCGTAATTTTTAAAAGAATCAAACATCCTTTCATAACCTTCCAAAGGATTAGAATTGATGCCTACATTTTTCACAAAATCTTCAGTAAATTTGTTCCAGGAGTCCAAAGATTTCTTTTGCCAATCCATGTACTGATCAAAAAATTTAAAATCATTTTCCACTAAAAATTCCTCCAATCACTTTAATATTATAACAGTGAGTCTACATAAGTTACAAATAACTTTTATGCGTTTTATTTATACCCATTTTTATATCATATTATTAGATATTCTTTAGTATTTTTCTTATTAAATTTCTAATAAGTTAAATTTTTCCATATCCTGATGATTTTCAATTTATTTTTATAAACCTTTATATACTAAATAAAAAGGCTCTTTGTCAAATGTTGGGGAGGCTCGTTAGCTCGAGTCTCTCTTTTCATTTAAAAATCAATACATATACGCTAATAAAATAACAAAACTAAAATAACTAAAAAACTACTAAAAATAGACATAGCAA